>JAJQBY010000020.1 GCA_021203045.1 Oscillospiraceae bacterium
AAATAGGATAAATTATACTCACAGACAAAAACAACTCATCCTTTTCCCAAACAAACAGGAGGTAGTAGCATGGATGACAGAAACGATATGTTCCCGCAGGACTCCAACCAGAACGAGGCTTCGTCCGGAGCCACCTATACCGCCCCGGCGGAGGACGCCTACACGCCCTCTCAGCCAGTATACAAGCCGGTAGACCCCATATATGTCGCCCCCGGCGCTTCCTATCGCCCCCCTGAGGCGGCGCAGGAGCCGACCCAGGAGCCGCCCAAGGCCCCCCGGCCCGGCACGCCAAGAAGGAGAAAAAGCCCCGCAGGCCTCTTGGGGCGGGCGCCATCGCAGCCATCTGCATCGTGTGCGCCCTGATCGCCGGGCTGTTCGGCTCCGGCATCACCTATCTCGCCACCAACAGCGGCAGCGACGGAACGGCGATCGTGGAGAGCGCGGACAGCGCCGCCTCCAGCTCCAGCTCCTCCACCGTATTGGAGCTGACCAGCGTCTCCTCCACCAGCACCTCTGTAAGCACGGCCTCCGCTGTCTATGAGATCGCCACCCAGCAGGTAGTGGGCATCACCACAGAGATCACCTATAACGTCTTCGGACAGGCCACCTCTACCAGCGTATCCGGCTCCGGCTTCATCATCAGTGAGGACGGCTACATCATGACCAACTACCACATTATCGAGGACGCCTACGAGGGCGGCTATGAGGTCACCGTCATGATGTACGACGAGACGGAGTATACCGCCGAGATCATCGGCTTCGATGAGGACAGCGACATCGCCGTTCTGAAAATAGACGCCACCGGCCTGAACGCCGCAGAGCTGGGCGATTCCGACGAGCTTGTGGTAGGCGAGGAGATATACGCCGTGGGCAACCCCCTGGGCGAGCTGACCTACACCATGACCAGCGGCATCGTATCCGCCACCAACCGCACCATCACCACCGAGGAAGGCGTGGCCATGAATATGTTCCAGATTGACGCGGCGGTGAACAGCGGCAACTCCGGCGGCCCTGTGTATAACACCAGCGGTCAGGTCATCGGCATCGTCACCGCCAAGTATTCCGACACCGGCGTAGAGGGCCTGGGCTTCGCCATCCCCATCAACGACGCCATCCACATCGCCAACCAGATTCTGACCTACGGCTACGTTACCGATAAGGCCTATATGGGCGTCTCCGCCCGGACCGTCACCGCCACCATCGCCGAGTATTACGGCATGGTCGAGGGCGCTTATATCGACACCGTGAACGAGGGCAGCGCCGCCGAGGAGGCCGGTCTTGAGTCCGGCGACATCATCACCGCCGTTGACGACACCGAGATCACCAGTGCCAGCGATCTGACCACCGCCGTCAAGGGATACCGGGCCGGGGACACCGCAGAGCTGACGGTCTTCCGGGACGATGAATATATCACCCTGACCATCACCTTCGATGAAAAGCTCCCCGATGAGGAAACGGAGGAGGAAGATACGGAAGACACCGACACCTCCGCCTCCGGCGAAATTGAAATACAGGGAGGTCAAGGCTCCCAGGGCGGCATGAGCCAATTCTTCGGCTACGGTATGTATTGATATCGCGCCGGTGTAAATAGATGTTCTGTTGTCAGTCAACCGATCGCATCGAAAAGTCTCTAACGTAAAAAAATAAGCCCTTACCTTTCGCAAAGAGTCTGCCCCTGGCAGGCTCTTTGTGTTATAATATCCCAAATGACTATGCTGAAAGCGAGGTGATGCCCATGCCCGCATTGGAGGTCCTGTCCCCTGCGGGAGACAGCGAGAAGCTGCGTATGGCCGTGACCTATGGGGCGGACGCGGTATATCTGGCGGGGCCGTCCTTCGGGATGCGGGCCGGGGCCGGATGCTTCGGGCCGGAGGAGATGGCCCGGGCCGTGGACTATTGTCACAGCCGGGAAGTGAAGGTCTATGTGACCTGCAATACCATTCCGGACGATGATGAGCTGACCGCCCTGCCCGCCTTTCTGGAGCAGCTCGACGCCGCCGGGGCGGATGCGGTCATTGCGGCCGATCTGGGCGTTTTGCGCCTGTGCCGGAAATACGCGCCGCGGCTCGATATCCACATCAGCACCCAGGCCGGTGTGATGAACAGCGAGACGGCCCGGTTTTTCCATGACCTGGGAGCCAGCCGGGTGGTGCTGGCCCGGGAGATGAGCCTGGAGCTGATACGCGCCCTCCGGGCCAAAACACCACCGGCCCTGGAGCTGGAGGTATTCTGCCATGGGGCCATGTGCGTGTCCTTTTCCGGGCGGTGCCTGCTGTCCGCCTATATGACCGGGCGGGACGCCAACCGGGGCCGCTGCGCTCAGCCCTGCCGCTGGAAGTATTACCTCACTGAGGAAAAGCGCCCCGGCGCGCCTATGGAGCTGGTGGAGGACGGGGGGACGTATCTTTATAACGCCCGGGATCTGTGCATGATAGACCACCTCCCCGCCCTGCTGGAGGCTGGGGTATCCAGCATCAAGATCGAGGGGCGGACGAAATCCGCCTATTACGCCGCCGCGGTAACGAACGCCTACCGCCACGGGGCGGATGCGGCTCTGGCCGGGGAGCCCCTGGATGCGATATGGAGCCGGGAGGTCTATAAGGTCAGCCACCGGCCCTATTCCACAGGCTTTTTCTTCGGTCAGCCGGGGCAATATACGGCGGACGCCTGCTATTTCTCCCAATACGACGTAGTGGCCATGGTGGAAGCCTGCGATGAGTCAGGCGGCGCCTGCCTGACCCAGAGGAATCGCTTCTTCCCCGGAGACGAGCTGGAACTGCTCATGCCCGGGCAAGCGCCGGTGACCTTCACCACCGGGGAATTATATGACGAGGAGGGCCAATCCATCCCGGCGGCCAACCACCCGAAAATGACCCTGCATATGACCCTGCCCGTCCAGGCCCCGCCCTGTTCCTTTCTTCGGAAGCAGAGGACGGAGGCCATATCCGGCCACGGCGTCGAGCCAGAAGGAGGCATTTAATACATGGATAATCTGCTGTTCAGTCTGAACGCCACCATGCCGGTGTTCCTGATGATGCTGCTGGGGGTGCTGTTCCGGCGGATAGGCTGGCTTTCGGAGGACACCGCAGGAAAGCTCAACTCCTTCGTGTTCAAGGCGCTGCTGCCGGTGCTGGTGTTCAGCGACCTGGCCACCGTGGATTTCGCCGCCCTGTGGGACACAAAATTCGTCCTGTTCTGCTTTTTCGCCACCCTGGGGTGCATCCTCATCGCCTGGGTGGTGTCCCTGCTCTGGCGGGACAAGGCCATCCGGGGGGAGTTTATCCAGGCCTCCTATCGGAGCAGCGCAGCCCTTCTGGGGGTGGCGTTCATCCAGAATATGTACGGCACCTCCGGTATGGCGCCCCTGATGATGATCGGCAGCGTGCCCCTGTATAACATCATGGCGGTGCTGGTGCTGTCCATCTTTCATCCGGAGCACAGCGGCCTGGACGTGAAAACGATAAAGTCCACCCTGAAGGGCGTGGTCACCAATCCCATCCTCATCGCCATCGCCGCCGGGCTGCTTTGGTCGGCCCTCCGGCTGCCCATGCCCACCATACTGGAAAAGACTGTATCCAGTCTTGGCTCCGCCGCCACGCCCATGGGGCTTATCGCCATGGGTGCAACCTTCAGTCTCAAGCGGGCCTTTGGCCGGGCTAAGCCCGCCGTCACAGCCGCCTTTCTGAAGCTGATCGGCTTCGGGGCTATCTTTATTCCCATCGCCGTAGCCCTGGGCTTTCGGGAGGATGCGCTGGCCACCATCGTGGTCATGCTCGGCTCCGCCACCACGGTCAGCGGCTTCGTCATGGCCAAAAGCATGGGGCACGAGGGCGTCCTGTCCTCCAGCGTGGTCATGCTGACCACGCTCCTCAGCGCCTTCACCATCACGGGCTGGCTATGGCTTCTGCGCAGCCTTGCACTAATATAAGCATTGATTTTTTCCCCTGGGGATGATAATATTATTATTTGTGTGCATACACGAGAATCATGAGAAATACCAGTTAGGCAGGTAAATCATATGGCCGATTTGAGACAAGAGATCTGCCGGCGGCGGACCTTTGCCATCATCTCTCACCCGGATGCCGGCAAGACCACGCTGACCGAAAAGCTTCTGCTGTACGGAGGCGCAATCCAGCTGGCCGGAGCGGTGAAGGGCAAGGCCTCCGCCCGCCACGCCGTATCCGACTGGATGGAGCTGGAAAAGCAGCGCGGCATCTCCATCACCTCCTCCGTCATGCAGTTTGAATATGACGGCTACTGCATCAACATCCTGGATACACCCGGTCACCAGGACTTCTCCGAGGATACCTATCGCACCCTGATGGCGGCGGACAGCGCCGTTATGGTCATCGACGCGGCCAAGGGCATTGAGCCCCAGACCCGGAAGCTGTTCAAGGTCTGCGCCATGCGCCATATCCCCATCTTCACCTTCATCAACAAGCTGGACCGGGACGCCCGCAGCCCCTATGAGCTGACGGAGCAGCTGGAAACGGAATTCGGCATCGGGACCTATCCCATGAACTGGCCCATCGGCAGTGGCAAGGATTTCAAGGGCGTATACGACCGGGCCACCGGGAAAATCCTCTCCTTCGGGGAGGCCCATCGCGGCACCAGCCGCATCCAGGCCACAGAATATGCCCTGGACGACACCCAGGCTCTGGACGAGCTGATCGGCCCCACGCTGCGCCAGACCCTGGAGACGGACGTGGAGCTGCTGGACGGGGCCGGCTATGATTTCGATCTGGAGCAGGTGCGTCAGGGACAGCTCAGCCCGGTGTTTTTCGGCTCGGCTCTGACAAACTTCGGCGTAGAGCCGTTTTTGAAAAGCTTTCTGGAGATCACCACGCCCCCTCTCCCCCGCAAGGCAGCGGAGGGCGTGGTAGACCCCTTTGAGGACAGCTTCTCCGCCTTTGTGTTCAAGATACAGGCCAACATGAACAAGGCCCACCGGGACCGTATCGCCTTCATGCGCATCTGCTCCGGCAAATTCGAGCGGGACAGGGAATATTACCACGTCCAGGGGGGCAAAACCCTGCGTCTGGCCCAGCCCCAGCAGATGATGGCGGAATCCCGCCAGGTCATCGACGAGGCATACGCCGGGGACATCATCGGCGTGTTTGACCCGGGCCTGTTCGCCATCGGGGACACGGTCTGCACCAAGGCCCACAAGGTCACATATGAGGGCATCCCCACCTTCGCGCCGGAAATATTCGCCGCCGTGGAGCGGGTGGACACCATGAAGCGGAAGCAGTTTGAAAAGGGCATGACGGAGATCGCCCAGGAGGGCGCCATCCAGATCTTCCACATCCCCGGCGGCGGCCTGGAGGAGGTCATCGTGGGGGTGGTCGGCATATTGCAGCTGGAGGTGCTGGAATACCGGCTGAAAAGCGAATACGGCGTGGACGTGCGCCGCCGGAGCCTGCCCTATCAGTTCGTCCGGTGGGTGGAGAACAAGGACATGGACCTCTCCCGCCTGAACCTGGGCACCGACTCCCGCTGGGTGCAGGATTTCAAAGGAAACGACCTCCTTGTATTCGGCGGCCAGTGGGCCATCCGCTGGGCCGAGGAAAAGAATCCGGGACTGATACTGCGGGAGTTTAAGGAAAACTGACAGGGTCTCTCTGTTATTCGTGGCCCGAAAACAGACCGGGATTTCCGCAAAAGCATATAATCTATAAAAATCCCCGGACAGGCCCTCTGCCTGTCCGGGGATTACTGTCTCATGCTTCACGGGGCATAATCTGCCGCTATATTTCTTTCCACATCGTTCCGGGTGGAATCGGCCTGCGCCGGCGCGTTGGCTGCGGCGAGGCGGGAAAGATATGCAACCCGCCGCTGTATGCCGTCGGCGATCGCCCGGATGCGGTCCTTGCCGGTATATTCCTCCGCACCGTTGGCGGACAGTACCTCCTCCGCAAATTCACTCCCGTCCGATAGGCTCTCAAAATCGACCCAGCTGAGGTCGGATACCAGCTTCAGCTGCTCCTGATGGCGGCTTTTAAAGGGCTTGCAGACCACCGCGCTGTCTGTGCGCATCTGGCCGGGCTGCTTATCATAGCCCAGAGAGGTGCCGCTGTCATAAATAGGCGCAAAGCCCAGCCATTCCAGGGTTTCAGCATTTCGGAGCACGCCGAAGTTGTTCATATGCCGGTCCTCGTCTGCGATGATATAATCCAGGACCATCATCCGGTCAAGAAACGGCACAGCGCCCCGGATGCCGAGCATATCACAGCAGTTTAAAAAGTGCCTGTATACGGATGTACTGTTATCCTTTTTCTTTACCCTGTATATACGCCAGGCAGGGACGAGCTCGGTATCCTTCGTGACCAGATCCTCACATACGCTATAGGGAACGCCCCCGCGCCAGGCCAGCGTATAGGGCACATGGGCAATGCCGAGCCGCTCCATGAGCCCTGCGGCGATCACCTCGTTGAACGGCTGCTGGCAGAACGGCTCGCTGCCACCCTTCACAAGGCAGCGCCTGCCGTCTATGATCTCCCAGCGCTTTTTCAGATTGCCGTCCGTGGTGCAGTCCGGAGAAAAAAGCTCCGGAGCCTCCCGCCCCATCTCCCCGCAAAACAGACCCCTGCCCAGGTCCGCGGAAAAAACAATTTCAAATAAAATGATATAGTCACAGACCTGTGTATTATACACATCACCGAGCCCACGAGACGTAA
>JAJQBY010000113.1 GCA_021203045.1 Oscillospiraceae bacterium
CCGCGATGTCCTTGGGCGGGTGGCCCCGCCGCCGCCTGGTTGGCTGGGCCGTCGGCTCGGAAGTCACCGTCTGACTGGAGACATCCAGCATCATTTCTTCCACCATATATTTCACACTCCATTCGGTGCCGCTTACCTGCTTCCCCCTAACTCCCATCAGCTGAGCTTTCATTAATTTGGGGGGACTATTGGATTGGGGGCACTCTTAAAGTAGACTCCTTTAAGAATGAATAGCGGAATAGCGCTGAAAAATTAGCATTTTCCCTGAGTCTGACCACGATTTTGACCACTATCGATACAACGAGTTTTCCTATTTATCGCAACTTTTTTGGTCAGCATAGATAAACAAAAAGCACAGTTGACCACCCCATTTTTGCAAATATTTTGCTTTCTTCGCACAATTTGCTGCAATTCACCACAAAAAATAAGTGGCCGGTTTCCCGACCACGATTTTGACCACCGGCGATGCGATTCCCTTCAAGATTTAAGGAAAACTTAATAAATGGGAAGCATACGATTCTACAAATTTTCTCGCCAATTATCCCAATTGGAGATTGACATCCCAAACCCAATGCAGTAAAATAATGACAAAGGATTGACTTTTTCATGGTGGCTGGGTCGCGTTCACAACAAAAATGCTGCTCTTAAAGGAGTCTACTTTACGAGTGCTTTCGACGTTTAATGACCGGTTGCGAGGCATGGGCAGGCTTCTTCCAACCCTCGCAGGCATTATATGTGGAGACCCCAGGCAAACACATGGGCAGCGCAAGCAAGATTTTGCTTGCGCTGCCCATGTGTTGATTCTGTGCAATTCACTCATCCGTTAACTCAATTTTATCATTTTCCCAAAAATGACAAAATTGAAAGCGTTGCAGAGGAAGAAACTGCAACGCTTTTTCTGTTTCCCAGGCTCACATCTATTGTAAGGCTACAAAAAATCTTTAAATTTTCCGTCTATTGCATTGGTTTTGCATTGCAAATAGCGTATAATACAGGCACAACGAATTGGAAAGGAGCTGATTCTCTATGGCTAATACGACGAATTTCAGCGTCCGTATTGACAGCGACATCAAGAAACAGTGTGAAGCTCTGTATGGGGAGCTGGGCATAAACCTGACCACCGCCATCAATGTCTTCCTGCGCCAATCGCTTCGCGTTGGCGGGTTTCCGTTCGATGTGCGGCTCGATCAGCCCAACAAAGAGACGGTAGCCGCCATGCTGGAGGCAGAGCGCATCGCCCACGCCCCCTCCGTAAAGGGATACACCGATCTGGATGAGCTGTTTGCAGAGTTGAAGAAATGAGGAAACAACTATTCAGGCCAACTGCCGCAGGAGGAATTCTGTCCGGCAGTTGGCCTTTCTCTGTCCGCTGCGCCTGGTCAGTCGCATCCGGGCGCCCTGAAATTGGCGTGAATTCCCTCGCGGATACGCACGGTGAAAGCGGTCTGATTCGTCAATATGTACTAATTCCACCCTCGCCTTTTGGCTAACTCCAACAGCGCAAAGCAAAACTGCTGCCACGGCTGCAATGTCATCTGTGACGGGTCGCCCTCCCGAATCCGCATGGTCCTCCGAATCTCCTTGGGGATGACCACCCGGCCCAAATCGTCCCATTATGTCAAGCAAGAGAAAAATTTTTACGGAAACCCGAAAAACGTTGAAATTACAAGCATTTCTCGCTTTTCGGGTTTTCCGTTGATTCACACAATGGGTGGCCGATTTTGGCGACCCATTGAGTAATTATAGGGACATCCGGGAAATTACCCCATTTTCGGCACCTAAGCCGACGCAAACAGGTCATCAAACTTCCAGACGATCTCGATGTGGCTGCTGTCGATCACATCGACTCGCTCCACTGCATCATACATCGAATTTCTGAGCGTCTCATCGTCCAGCGAACCAGAACGCAAGGCGATTGAGCGCTCTTTTTCTGACTGTTCCTGCTCCTTCAAATAGGCGCTGTATTCTTCTTCTACCTGTCGGAGTTCTTCCTTTGCCTCTGCCATACGCTCATCCCGTCTGACCCTCTGTGCAATAAATTCTTCCTTGGTGATTCTTCCCTCACGGTAGTCCAGATAACTTTTTACCCTGTCGGAATCACTGGTATTTAACTCTTGAGAAAGAACATGCTGCCGCTCTCTCAGTTGCATCCCTCTGTTTACAGAGGACTGAGCCTTTTTTCTCGCATCCACTTCCATGATAGAGATTTGTGCCTTGAGAGACTCCAGAATGATTTCTTCCAGGTCAGACTTGTCCCAGCGCACCTGTTTACATAGCTCTGCACTGTCATCCCAATAGGCTGTCACGCAGTAGAAGTGCAAATCATTCCCGAAGGTGCGGCGCAGCTTGCGCCCACAGTGAGCGCAGTAAAAGGGATAGGCATCCTCCTTCGGTTTTCTTTTGGAGGGAGTCACCTTGCGGAGCATGGCACGAGCCGCATCGTATTCTTCCTTCGTCACGATGGCCTCATGCGCATTTTCATGGATATACCATTCCTCCTCCGGCACCCGGCGCTGTGCGCTGTCTCTGATTTTACGGCTTTCACGGGTATGATTGACCATACAGCCGGTGTATTTCCGGTTGCCCAAGATTTCCAGCACCTTGTAATGTGTCCAGACTGCTTTTTTCACAGGCGTATTGCTACGCTTTACACCGCTGTACTCCAGTGGTGTGAGAACGCCAGCGGCGTTCAAATCTCTGGCCACCTGACTGGTGGATTTCCCGGCAATGACATCCAGAAAAATCTTCCTGACCACTGGGGCTGTCTCCGGGTCAATGACCATCTGGTGCTTTTTCCCCGGCTCTGTCTTGTATCCATACGGGCAGCAACTGACGTACCCGTCTTTTTTCTGCTTGATGTGCATGGCACTCTTTACTTTCTTTGAGAGGTCTTTGCTGTAATAGTCGTACACGAGGTTTTTGAACGCCACATCCATACCTGGGGTATTGCCCAAATAATTTTCGCTGTCATAGTGGTCATTGACAGAAATCATCCGAACGCCAAGAAACGGAAAAATGTGTTCCAGATAGTCGCCCACCTCCAGATAATCACGGCCAAACCGAGAGAGGTCTTTGACAATTACGATTTGAATCTGTCCCGCTCGAACGAGGTCGATCATCCTCTGAAAATCTGGCCGGTCAAAGTTGGTACCGGAAAAGCCGTCATCGCAAAACTCCATTCTCGAAAGCCCGGAAAGATAGGGATTCTGTGCGATATGGTTCAAAATCAGATGCCGCTGGGCGACAATGCTGTTGCTGTCATCCTTTGCGGTGTTGGTTTTCTTGTCCACATCCTCCTGAGACAGTCGAAGATACATTGCAATTTGCTTTTTCATGCGCAGGCGGCCTCCTTTCTGAGCGCTTCAACCTCATCGTAGATGGCTTTGAACTCATCCATGTGGTTGAAGGTGATATGCAGAGAATTGTCTGCGTCCAGCTGCATGGATTCGATCATAGTCTCCACCAGCTCCGCTGTGACCTCCTGGGTCTCATAATACTGCTTCGCCAGTTCACTCCAGCGCTGTTCGCCGGTGATTTGTTCTTGAGTCTGCACTCTGGTTCCCATCAATTCTGCCAACCGGTTCTCCAACTGGCTGATGTCTCCGTTTAGAACCTCACGGGCTTGTGCGTAGTCCTCATCGTTCAGAAGTCCTTCCCGAAGGTCACGATATAGGCCGCTGAAGAGCGCTTTCTTATGGTCGATCTTATTTTTCAAACTCCTGATCTCGGATGCTTTGGCAGTCTTCTTTGCCGCAGCCCGTTTCTTTTCCAATAGTCTGTGAAGGGTCTCCTGCATATCCAAGAACAGCTCAAGCTGTGCCCTGATTGCTGACAATACCGCTTCATCTAAATCGGCCTTGCGTATCCTTTTTGGGTTGCAGGCTCTGCTCCCATGTTCCTCAAAGGTTGGACACTTGAAGGTAAAGTATGCCTTGTCCTTCTTCGTACTGATGGAGCGTACCAACTTCATAACTGCTCCGCAATCCGCGCAGGTGAACTTTTTTCCGTAAAGGTTTTTCTCCTTTGGCAGATAGTCATACTTGTTCTGATTACCTTTTGCGGATGCGGCGGCAGCACGGTTGATCTCCTGCACTCTGTCAAAGAGAGCCTGCTCAATAATCGATTCATGCGTATTTTCTACGACGATCCAGTCCTGCTCCTCTGCACGAGTCAGAGGAATGCCAGCATAGAGACACTGCGTATTTTTGCGCTGCGCCAGATGCCCCAAATAAGTTATATCCCTCAAAATCTCTGTCACCATATGCTTGTTCCAGAGGATTTTTCGGGGCTTTTGATTGTTGTTTGTGACAATACCACGGTCTGCTTTGTATTGTCCAGGCGAAGGAATACCCATATCGTTGAGCTTTTTATTGATGCCCATATAGCTCATGCCTTCGCTGCGCCACTCATAAATCATCCTGACAACGGGGGCTGTGTCCGGGTTGATAACAAGGCGGTTCTTATTCTGCGGGTCTTTGATATATCCGTACTTTTCCCAGGAGCCGATATATTCCCCATTTTCCATCTTGCTCCGCAGCACGGAGGACACCTTACGGGAAATGTCCTTCGCATAGTAATCGTTGATGATGTTGGAAAGGGAAACCGACAACTGACCGTTGGCCTCTGCCGTCTCTGTGTCAAACCCATCGTTGACAGCGATAAAGCGGATGCCGAAAAACGGACAAATCTTTTCCAGAAATTCGCCGGTCTCAATGTAGTTTCTCCCCAGCCGGGACAGGTCTTTCACCAGGATGCAGTTGACAACCCCGATGCGAGCCTGATCCATCAGGCGCTGCCATTCCGGTCTGTTGAAATCCGTTCCAGTAAAACCGTTGTCGGCAAACACGCCTACCAGGTGGAGGAAGGGACGGTCGTCGATATATTTTTCCAGCAGAGCGATCTGATTCTCGATGGAATCAGAGTCGCTCAGATTGTCCTCACGGGAAAGGCGGGCATAAATGGCAGTCCTGTATACCGTTGCTCCCGCTTCTTGCGAAGTGGTCTGCGCAACTGCCCCGATATTTTTTCTCGATTTTCGCGCCATCATCCCACCTCCTTTTTCCTTGCCTTGGTCTTTCTTCCAGCCGGGTTCATTTGACGTTCATCCAGGAACTCTGAAATGGCCTGGAACTGGTCGGCGTTATTCAGCACTACATGAATTTCTCTGTTGGCAGAGATTCCAATCTTATCGACAAAGTGAACAATAACCCGCCGGGTCAGCGTTTTGATGTTCTTGTATTCCCTGAACTGGGCCAGCCAGCTTTGCTGCTCCGTGAGGCCGGATTTCACCTGATTCCGGTTCCCCTGTAGCCGAGCGATAGCAGTTTTGGCCTCCTGAATCTTTTTATCACAGTCCTCCTTGAAAATCGTGTACTCGTCCATCGTGATGACCTCACTTTTGAAGTCCTCATAGATGTTCAGTTTCATCTTGACGTTGCTCTTGTTCCTTTCTCTGGCTGGATCTTCTCCTTTCAGCAAGTAATCTGTACTTACATGGAGGGCATAGGATAGCTCTACTAACAGGTCAATGGAGCATGATCTTTCTCCTCGCTCAATCCTGCTGATGTGCTGCTTGCCAGACAACCCTAAGCGACTTGAAAGCTCTTCCTGCGTGATGCCACGCATTTTTCTTGCGCTCTGAAGCCTCATTCCAAATTCTACTGCGTTAAAATACATATTCTTTTCCTTTCCGCTGTCCGTAGAGCGGATGGAAAAGAAATGAGCCGCATGATGGTCAGGTCAGAATCCTATGCCGAAGAAACAGAAATCCCCAAAGAGATATTTCTGCTTTCATGCGGCATTAGGAAGACTTCACCATCAGGCGGCTCCACAGCACAGCTATGAGTTATTTATGAAATTGTTTAATGTTTTTTCCTGTTTTCTCCGATCAGAGCAAAGTAGTAAGCCTGTAACCGGCGTACTCTGCGCATCTCTAAGACATCAAATACTGTTTCCTTCCCACAGACTTTACACTTCGTCTGCACATGGCCTCTGGTATCACCAAAGACCACAATCGAATTGTGATGACAATACGGGCATTTTATGACCCGTGGTTCCTGCTCTGCTATCGCTTTCCTGGCCCGCTTAATCTTATCCAGCATCTCTATAGATGGCTCTGAGGTTCTTGTATAACGGCTCATAGTTACATCACCACATCCAGCGGATTTTGATATTCAAAGGCTGAACGTTTTTGTACATATCCCAGCTTCTCAAGCCGTATCCTGGCGGCAGTTATGGATACACCAAAGACAGAACAAAATGTTTCGATAGAAGCACGGTCATCATCGAAAAACCAGTCTCCATAGCACGTCAATGGTGAATTTCGATTGATATACCACATAGCCCTGTCAACTTCTGCCTGCGGCATGAGGATTGCAGACCCCAGGGCGTTTGCCTGCCACTCGTTCCAATCCTCGTGCGTTTTTAGTGTTCGTGGCGTGTGAACCTTGCGCTCCGCATATTTTCTTCTGAGTGCTGTTTTCGTTTCATCTTCCTCCATCTGGAACAGAATCTGATGCGCACATTCATGAGCCAGAGTGAACCTGCGCTTTCCACACAGCTTGCGAACCTTTCCTGGCTGCATGAAACTGGAATCTATAGCAACAATCAAAATTACTGGCAGTAGTTTGACGCTCGGAACCACCCCA
>JAJQBY010000016.1 GCA_021203045.1 Oscillospiraceae bacterium
GCACGCAGGACAGGTCCAGGGTGTTGCGGGTGTAGATCTCGAAGGTCCCCATAACAATCAAACAGAGGATGACGTTCTCATTGCCCCCGGCCATGATGTATTCAGCGCTCATGAGCAGCTCCTTCAGGTTGTTGGCAAGGCCCCGCTTGAGAAGAATGGTCTTATTGGTGCGGCCCAGGGCCTTGAGCATCTCGAAGTTCTGCATGTTCCGGGCGCCCACCTGAATGATATCTGCGTCCTCGAACAGGTCGAAGTCCTTCATGTCCATCAGCTCGGTGATGATGGGCAGGCCGGTGGCCTTTTTTGCCTCGCTGAGCAGGACCAGGCCCTCTCCGTGCAGGCCCTGGAAGTCATAGGGGCTGGTGCGGGGCTTGAACGCGCCGCCGCGCAGGATGTTCGCGCCGCTGTCCTTCACGGCTTGGGCCACGCCGATGATCTGCTCTCTGGTCTCCACGGAGCAGGGGCCGGCGATGACGCAGAAATTGCCCTTGCCGCCGATCTTCACGCCGCTGACATCGATCACGGAGTCGTCCGGATGGAATTTGCGGTTGCATTTCTTGAAGGGCTCGCTGACCCGCTTCACGGACTGGACGATATCCAGGCTCGCCAGCAGGTCCATGTCGATATGGGCGGTGTCGCCCACCAGACCCAGGACGGTGTACTCACTGCCCTCGGAGATGTGGACCTGGACCTTCTGGCTCTCCAGCCAGTCGATCAGGTGGTCGCGCTGTTCGGCGGTTACGTTGGGCTTCAATACTGTGATCATGGTGAAATGGCTCCTTTAAAATAATTATTATTTTTGTGGTTTTGCAGCGCCCCGGCTGCCTTGCAAAAAGAACAGGCTGTGCAGCCGGTTCGTGCTGCACAGCCTGTTGGCTCTTTTTTGGTGTCCTCTTTTCCGCAACACAAAACGCTATTACCTTTTGAAAAAGTAATAGGTAAAGTAATAATAGGCGGTAGAGAAACGGTTCATGAGGAATGCTCCTTCTTTAAATTACGAAAGTATTATAATCAACTTCCGGGAAAATGTCAATAGGGGGAATATGGGGAAAAGGACGATAAATCCTGCCGTATTTCCCAGGAAATTTAAGGAATCTGCACAAAAAAGCAAAGGGACCAACCCAGTGAGTATTTAAGGACAGTTACTCGACAGATATTCTATCGTTATAGTTCCCCCAGAAATAATCCGCGATGAAGGAGCCGTAATTTTCCTGAGAGACATATATTCTGGCCCGGCTGGGCGCGCCGTCCAGCAGACCTGTCCAGGGGACCAGGATATCTCCGCCCTGGGCGTCGATATATATGCCGGTCAGGCTGGTGGTGGTGCCGAAGGCGCCGCCCATGATGCGCTCGATGTTGGACTGGATATAGATGCTCCTGACCTGGCAGCCGTCAAAGCAGCCCTCGTCGATAGCCAGGACCTTTTCTCCGTCGATCTCCCAGGGGACCTCCAGGGTGTCCTGCTGCTTGCCCTCCTCGGTCACGCCGGTGAGGATGAGGCCGTCGCCGCCGGAATAGGCCTCTGCGATGAAGTATTCCGCGTCCTCGCTGGAGCCGGTCTCCTCCACCTCCGGAGTGGGGGTGGGAGTGGCCTCGGCCTCCGCGGTCTCGTCCGTATCCTCAGATATCATATCCTCGGCGTCTACAGCCTCTACGGCGTCCTCATCCTCGATCTCGCCGGTGGGCTCGCCGGAGCTGTCCCGCTGGGGCGGAGCAGGCTGCTCGATGCTCACCAGCTCTCCGTCATACAGCACGTTTGTCAGGTCCTGTATCAGCCGGGTGGTGTGGACGATGGCGCCCTTGTCCGTGACGTGATAGTTGGTGTCATAGAAATATCCGGCGTCCATGATATAGTCAGATATATCGGATATCATCTGACAGTCGATATTCTCCCGGATATAGGTGGCGAAGGCCAGCACGCCCTCCTCGTCCTGCTGGACGGCCAGCTCGTTCATGGGGGGCCAGGAATAATACACCGTAGCGCCCTGGCTCTCGCAGTAGGCGATATATTCGTTTACATAGTCGATGAACTCATCCTCCACGATGGAGATGTCCAGGTCCACCAGGACCTCTGTGTCGTACCAGTCGTCCATGATGGGCTCCTCCCGGGTGTAGATGAGGTCCCCGTATTCGTTGAAGGAGTCATGGTCGTATACGCCGTCTGCCTCCGGCTTGCCGTAGCGGAAAAAGTTCAGCTTCTGTGTGGCATAGGACCAGAAGCCGCCCAGCATATCCCCCCAGTTGTGGGGGCGTATCTTAAAGAGCATGGTGAAGTCGCTGTCGATGCACTCCCACATGATCTCGCCGTTGAAGTACATGGACATGGTCTGGGAGTCGGTCTCCGGGGCCAGGACGATGATGTCCCCCTCGTTTATATAGCCCCGGGTCAGGTCCATCATGACCGTGGTGCCAAGGGGCCCGTAAAGGCCGAAGTTTACCACCGGCATGCCCAGGTATTCCTCCATCAGCTGACTGTTTATCCCAAAGGCGACGCTGCTGCCGCCCACGATGATGATCTTATTTTCGCCTGTGGCGTCCACCGTGCGGAGGCGGAGGTATTTGTCTGCCAGCTCGCCCAGGTACAGGTGATCGAATTGCTCCGGTAATATCAGAACGGTCTCCACCACCACAAACAGACCCAGCGCCAGCACCAGGAGGACAGCGATCATGATTTTCAGTGTTTTGCTCATTCAGTCTCCTTTACCGGTGCGGGGTCAGAATTGGAAATAGATGAAGGCGGAGGCTCCGTCTCCGGCCAGAAGCAGTATCCAGGAGGCGGCTATAGCCAGCAGAAGGAAGGCGCTGACCTCCGCCGTAACAAGAGAGCCGCCCTTTGGCTGACGGATGGGCCAGCCATGGACGAAGATGCGGTCGATCAGGGTCATGATCACAAGGCTCGCCACGGCGATGCCCACATCGACCCAGTCCATGCCCAGCAGCCCGAAGGTGCCCCGGAACGTCCAGTTGGTGAACAGGTTTTTCAGCAGGATGCCCAGGTCGGAACCGGAATTGGCCCGGAAGAATATAAGGGCGAAGCTGCACAGGACGAATACCACCGCCATCTGCCAGAAGGCAAAGATACGGCTGTCCCGGTTTATATGGAGCTTGTCCTGAAGCCTCATCCGGCCTCGCTCGGTGATGCGCTCGATGACCTGATACAGCCCGTGTATCGCGCCCCAGAGGACGTATGTCCAGGCGGCGCCGTGCCACAGGCCGGACAGGAGGAAGGTGATGAACAGAGCCACGCAGGGGGGCAGCATGGAGCCGATGCGGGGCTTTTTCAGCTTCTTGCCCAGCTTCCGGGCGAAGCGGGTCAGCTTCTTGTTCATGGCCAGGGGATAGAACACATAGTCCTGGAACCAGCTGGTCAGGCTGATATGCCAGCGCTCCCAGAATTCATGGCAGCTCCGGGAGGAATAGGGCAGATCGAAGTTCTGGGTCAGCTTCACGCCCATGATGCGGGCGCAGCCCACGGCGATATCCGTATAGCCGGAGAAGTCGCAGTATACCTGGAAGGAGAACATGACCGTGGCCAGGATGATGGCCGGGGCGGTGGCGGAGGAGGGGTCGGAGTATACGGCCACCACATAGGTGGCAAGCTGATCGGCCACCACCACCTTTTTGAAGAAGCCTGCGATCAGGGTCTTCATGCCGGCGTGGAAGTTATCCCTCTCAAAATGATGCTCCGCCTTGAGCTGGGGCAGAAGGTTCTGGGGCCGCTCGATAGGCCCGGCCACCAGCTGGGGGAAATAGGACACGAACAGGGCGTAATACCCGAAATGGTGCTCTGCCTGAATGGTGCCCCGGTATACGTCTATGACGTAGGACAATGTCTGGAAGGTATAGAAGGATATGCCCACCGGCAGGATGAGGTCCAGCAGGAAGTCGTCCACATCCAGGGATACGGCCCGGAGAAGGGCTGTCACGGTGGAGGAGAGGAAGTTGAAATACTTGAAGAAGAACAGCACACCCAGGCAGGCGCACAGGGCCACGGCCAGGCACAGCTTTTTCTTTTTCTTGTCCTCACAGCGCTCCATGATGCGGGCGGCGGTATAGCTGACCACAGTGGTGAACAGGATCAGGAACACCAGCCGGGGGTTCCAGCTCATATAGAAGTAGTAGCTGGCCGCCAGAAGGAGCATCCAGCGGAACCGGTGAGGTATCAGGAAATACAGCAGGGATACCACCGGGAAGAAGATCAGAAATTGGATGGAGTTAAATGTCATGGCCGGCGTCCTCCAAACAGAAACAGCAGGCCGAAGGCGCCGGATATGAGATAGAACAGCAGCACATAGCGCCATGCGTAGGTCATGAAGAACATGACCGGCAGCGCCGCGCCCATCCACAGCAGGCACAGTACGGTGCAGGGCTTTGCGATGGGCCGGGCAAAGACAGCCAGGGCCATCAGCGCCGCAGATATCCCGCAAAGGACCAGGAAGATGTAGTCAGATGAAGTCATGAATAAGCTATACCCTTCTGATGATATTGCCCCGGAAGGGCTTGGCTCAGTCCGCAGCCTCCTCGGAGAGAGAGGCAAAATACTCGTTCAGGTCCTCCGCCAGCTGGGAGGTGTATATTTCCCGGCCCTCGGCGGAGAGGTGATAGTCGTCGTCGAAGAATATCTCCGCCTCGAAGATGTTCTCCTGGAGGTCGCTGACCACGGTGATGTTCAGCACCTCGTCCAGATAGTCCTCAAAGTCCTCCATGGCCTCATCTGTCTGATAGCTGTAGAGGGAGTTTTCATTGAGGGGGGTGAAGGCCATGGCGTAGGTCACGCCCATATCATCCAGGCGGGAGTACTGCCGGTTTAAATAATAGATCATGTAGCTGTACAGCCAGTCGCCGCTGAAATAGATGCTCCGGCCGGAGTGGAAGTCCTCGCTGCCGTTGGGCTTGGCGATGATCTTCAGGGTGCCCTGGATGTCATAATAGCCGTTGGGGGCCAGGGTGCTCTGATAGTCCTCATAGGTCATTTCCGTCATGCTGGCCCGGGAGGTCAGATAGGTGCAGAAGGAGTTGAAAAACTCCGTATACTGCCCGGCGTCCACCCAGCTGAACACGTTATAGCAGCTCTCGAAGGAGCGGAAGCTCTCCCAGCGGCACTGGACGCCGCCCAGCTGCCAGAAGCTGTATTCCGCGATCTGCAGAAGCATGTCCCCCTCCCGGAGGAAGTGCATGGCCCACTCGCTGGTCATATTGAACAGGTTTGCCCCGTTGGAGCCGCAGTTGAGGACGATATAGTCCTCGTCGATCTCCTCCTGAAGCTGCTGGGCGTCCAGGGCATAGGCCGTGGAGGAGCCGCCCAGGCAGATCATGATGGGGTCGTCCGTCTCCTGGGTCCAGTAGGCCATCAGCTCCACCTTCTTGGAGTGGTTATTGAACCAGGTGGAGAACCTGGGATTGGTGGCCGCGCTGAAATATACGGTGGTAAGGCTCTCATCGTTATCGAAGGTGTCGTCGGATATATAGGTCAGGGAGTCGTATACATACACAGTGGTCAGATTGGCGCACTCGTTGCAGGAATAGTCCTCTATGACCTGGAGGCAGGAGGGGAGGACCAGGGTTGTCATACCGGCCCCGGTCAGGGCCCCGGCCGCCACGCCCACAACAGGCTCGCCGTTGAAGGTGGTGGGGATGCTGATCTCATCGAAATCCCCCACATAGCCGGAGACCATCCAGCCGCCGTAGTCATAGCTGTAATCAAAGCTGAAATAGCGGGAGGGGGTCTGCTCGCTCCAGATGCAGTAGAGCTCTATGACCTCGTCCGTGTCCTCGAAGGCCTTGCCGCCTACGTTATAGAACTCCCCGGAGCCGTCCGGCTCGGTGTTATAGCCGATCAGATTATAGCCCTCGTACTCGAAATAGCCCATATCCGCCAGGGTGTTGGGATAGAGATAATAGGCCAGGGAGAACTCATCCCACAGCGTATCGCTCCCGGTCTCCGTCACGGTGCCGCCGTTGGCGTGATACAGCACAAGGGCGGTGTCGTTGGAGCGGAAGTTGCCGTATATCCGGCTGTCCTCCTCCAGCGTAAAGGTATAATCCTTGTCATAGCTCAGGACGGTGCCCCCGTTTTCCAGGGTGTCTCCCAGGGTCCAGCAATAGAAGGCCGTATCGTCCCCCCAGGTGGCATGGATGGTGAGCTCCGTGCCGGGCTCATAGTAGCCCTCCGGGTCGGCGCAGTAGACGTTTCCCTGATCGCTGTCGCTGCGCAGGGAGAAGATATAGCCGGTGTCCACGGCGGAGGTATCGCTGCCGGAGGAGAAGATGGCCATAGCCGCGCCGGAGCAGGCACACAGCACAGCCACCACAAGGGCGATGATAAGGATTCGTACCGTCTTTTTCACATCATCCACCTTCCTGCGGCTCTCGGAGGCCGCCCGGTTGCAAGAGTATGGAAGCCCGTCCTGTCGCCCGGACAAGCCGCCTCTCTAAGCATACGTCAAAATGGTTACAATTTCAACTACAAACCGCAGTTTTTTCTTCTTAAATTTGTGAAATCTTCAATTAAACCTTATACATTTTCCCTATACGACCCGTCAGAAAGAGGCGGTGGGGCTTGTCAGAG
>JAJQBY010000083.1:0-15841 GCA_021203045.1 Oscillospiraceae bacterium
ATTCCGTCTGCCCCAGCTTTTCCTCCATCAGTGCCCGGACATGGAGGCCGATATTCTTGGTGGACATGGAGGCCACGGTGTCGGCGTCCATCACCTCCAGCAGGGTAAGGGTAACATCTGTGTGGTGTAGGGGGAAATTTTCGTGGATATGATTTGTTCCCTCTGTTGTAGCCACCAGGATGGGGACCTTTGCGCGCTTGGCAATCTTAAACACCGCGTCGTGGAAGGGGAGAAGGGTGCCGTCCTTGCTGCGGGTGCCCTCCGGGTATATGCCCATGGAGGCTACGTCCCTTTCCAGCAGATCGGCGGCGCCCTGTATGGCCTCCAGGGCGTGACGGGGATTTTCCCGGTCGATGGGGAGAAAATTCATCATATGTATAATGCCTCCCGCCAGAGGGATGCGCAGATTTTCCGGTTTGGTCACAAAGGCAAAATCCAGCTTCCGCAGTAGCCACAGGGTTACGATGGGGTCATAGTTGGATATGTGATTGGAGACCAGTAAAAACCGGCCCTCCGGTATATTCTCCCAGCCGTCCCCGTGGATGCGCAGCCTGCCGAAACGACAAAGATAGCCCACGATGGAAATCCCTATCCGGCGAAAAAACGGGTGGTTTTCCAATACCGGCTTATTTCTGTCCACGGTCAGGGAGATGAGATACACGATAAGGATGTATGCAATCAGAAGGCCCACCGACCAAAGAATGAAAAAACCGATCAGTGCCAGGACCCATTGCCAGCCCTCCGGCTGAATGGCCCGGGCGCATAATACAGCCGGGATGACCGCCAGGATATAAAAGGGCCAGAGTACCCGGTTCAGCCCGTCCTCGCGCCTTGTCATATCAGCCCTCGCTCCCTTCCACAGCAAACAGAGCCGCGCCCAGCGCACCGCACAGGTCGGGGTCCTTGGCGATATAGAGCCCTGAGCCCAGCCGTTCCTCCAGCTGGCCCACCACGCCCTTGTTCCGGGCTACGCCGCCGGTCATCATATAAGGGGCTGTGCCTCCAGCCCGGCTGACCATGGAGGCGGTCTTGCTGGCGATGGCCTTGTTCAGGCCGTGGATAATATCGCTGTCGGTGTGGTTGTCCGCGATCAGGGATATGACCTCGGACTCGGCGAATACGGTGCACATACTGGATATGGTCAGATCCTTTTTCCAGGTCAGGCCCTGACGGCTCATCTGATCCATGTCCAGCTCCAGGGTGCGGGCCATCATTTCCAGAAACCGGCCCGTGCCGGCGGCGCATTTATCGTTCATGACGAAGTTTTTCACCGCGCCGTTTTCATCCAGGCAGATGACCTTGCTGTCCTGCCCGCCGATGTCCACCACTGTCCGCACCTGGGGATAGAGGAAGTGTGCGCCCTTGGCGTGGCAGGTGATCTCCGTCATGGTGCCGGTAGCAAAGGGGATATTGCTGCGGCCGTAGCCTGTGGCGATGATGGCGTCCAGCGCCTCCGGCGCTACGTCCAGCTGGGCGCATACCGCGTCCAGCGCGGCTTTGGCCCCGTTTTGGGCCTTGGCCCCTGTGCGGACGATAGCGGAGGCTACCACTTTTTTATCCCTGTCCAGCACCACCATGTTGGTGGTGGTGGAGCCGCTGTCGATACCGGCAAAAAGGCCGTTTTCTGTGTGCTTCACTCTGATGTCTCCCTTCACCGATTCCAGACCCAGGCTTTCCGAAAAGGCTTCGAGCCGGGTGGACAGCTGCCCCGCCGGCTGGGGGGTGTAGTCCGATTCTATCTTTAAAATGGGCGCTGCTGTCTGCTTTTTCAGTGCCGCGTAGTCAAAGCCGTAGTAGTCGCAGAACTTTACGGTGTTGTATATGATGCCCTTCAGATGGGGGTGCTCCGTTAGGCTCCGGCGGGCGGTCACGTCGTTCATTCGCATGCAGGGGGTCATCCGCAGAAGCGCTCCGGCATACCAGTCCATCAGTGTATCAAAGTCCCATTGCTCAGCCTCCGGCGGCGGAGCCGCCAGATCCCGGTTCCCGCTACATGTCAGATTGACTACCGGCAGGGGAAGCTGATCCTGCAAAAGGTCCAGCAGGGGAGGACTGACTCGGGCGCCCAGAACAGCGAGAAACGGCCCCTCCGGCAGAGGCTCCCGCTGCTCCCGGCAGGCGGCGAGAAAGGCGTCCCTGGAAAATTCCGTCCCCCGATATGCGCCGTACTCCGCCGCGAAGGCGATCAGGGCGTTTTTGAACCGGAGGCGGGCGCATTCGCTCTCCTCGTGAGGCAGATCCAGAAAATACAGAAAGCGCTGCTTTCCCCGTTTGTCCAATACGTCGTGGACCCGGCGGATGGCGTCGCAGCAGTCCGTCAGCACCAGCTCCTCCGCAGAGGAGCCGAGCTCCAGCAGGGCCTTGGCGTGGCTGCACAGGTTGGCGTGGGACCATGCCTCGGCAAGCTGGAAATCCGGGGCCTCCTCGTCAAACAATATGGCCTCGCCTCCATAGGCACGGAATAGCTCTATGGGCGTATATTTGCAGGTATATCCAGTCATATCCCGGCCTCCAACTGTTCCAGAAATGC
This sequence comes from Oscillospiraceae bacterium, assembly GCA_021203045.1. GTDB lineage: Bacteria > Bacillota > Clostridia > Oscillospirales > Oscillospiraceae > CAJOIG01. Next base: position 2,531 of record JAJQBY010000083.1, read on the forward strand.
GTTCACCCTTGTGACCATCTGGCCGTCCGCGACGTTTCGTGCATCACAGCCATCTCCGTCCAGCACCAGGGTGGGCAGGCCTTCGGCCTCGAACATCTGCTTGCCCAGCTGGGACAGACCCATGGTCTGCTTGCAGCCCCAGTGGCAGAAAAAGATGACCCCGTCTGCCCGGGCCTCCTTCGCCCGGCGAAGGGCATTCTCCAGCCGGAGCTGGCCGAGGCCGTTGTTGGCGCAGTAGACCAGCCGGCGGGCCATGCTCTCATAGGGCTGCGCCGGGTCCGGCAGGGGAGGGCAGTCCGCTCCCAGGTCGGAGCCCACCAGCTCGCAGCGGCCGCTGTTTTCCAGGATGTCCTTCATGGAATCCTGCCAGTTGGGGGGGGCGTGAATCCAGAATATCCGCTTTTTGCTCTCATCCCTGGGCCTACCGGCAGCGGCCAGATCCCGGATATATTTTTCGCCCTCCGGCCGGCCCAGCATGATATGTGTGGCGATGAGGGAGCACATCTCTCCTGTCAGGGTGGAATTCATGGACAGCTCGCCCCGCCGGGACAGGAAGTCCTGATAGGTCTCCATTGTCCGCCGGGAGCAGGCTATAGTGTCCCGCAGCGCCTCCTCCTTCAGCTTTCTGTGGCTCAGATCCTCCAGCTGCGCCGTCAGGGCCCGCAGCTGATCGGCCACATAGGTTACCGAGTCCTCGTTCACCAGATCCGGCACGTCTATCACTGTCCGGGGAACATGATAAAATTCTGCCAGGCGGCGGAAGGAAAGGTGGTTCGCATCACAGGCCAGCGTGGTATTTGCGATCATCAACGGCTTCGGCATGACGCCGGTCTCCGCCGCGCCTATCATGGTCTTGTGATAGGAGCAAAAGGTCTCCGGTATGTCCGCCGCCTCCGCCGCCTCTCCAAATACCCGCTGGCAGGCGGTGTTTGCCAGATATACGGAAATGCCCTCCGGAAACATGGGCTGCAGACCCATGGCATGCAGCTGCTCGCAGGGCATGAATATATTTACCATCACCGCCTGCTCCGGGCGGCGGAAGGAATCCACGATCGTTCCGGCCACAGCGGCGTTCATGCGGTTCCGGGCCGCGATGGCGTCCGTGCCCTTGTCCCGTCCCTTGTTGAAGCGGACCCAGGAATAGGCCGCTGTCAGCAGGCGCCGGGCGCTGGCCGGATTTTTTACTGTCTGTTTTTCGATAATAGAGCCGATGGTCTCGATATATTTTTCCACACCGCGCCTCCGTCTTTGTTTCGTATAAAATATTTTATATATTGTAGCACAAGAGGACGTTTGGCGCAACGGTCATATGCGGCCGTATATTATACACTTTGCGGCAAACTGACGGAGAAAACGGTCTTGCCTCCGCCGCTGGATACCTGGATGCGGCCCTGATGCAGATCGATGATGCGCTTGGCCACCGCAAGGCCTACGCCCGCACCCTCTCCGGAGTGGGAGGTATCGCCCTGATAAAATTTATTGAATATCCGTTTCTGATCCTCCGGGGGGATATCCGGTCCATAATTCGTAACGGAGACGGTCAGCATTCCTGCGCCCGGCCGGATCTGCACCATGATCTCTTCGTTCTGGGGGGAGAATTTGATGGCATTGTCCAGCAGGTTTATCCAGACCTCCTTCAAAAGGTCCTCGCTGGCCTGGATGGAATATTCCTCCAGGTCGATCATCATGTCAAGATTTTTGGCGGACCATTTCTTTTCCAGCAATAAAACGCAGTTGCGAAGCTGCTCGGACAGGTTGAAGACGGTCACGTCTGTCAGGATCTCCTGGTTCTCCACCTTGGTCAGGGTGAGCACATTGGTGGCCATATCTGCCAGCCTTCCGGATTCTGCTACGATGATGTTCAGATACTCCCGCTGCTGCTCGGGGGGAAGATTTCCTTTTTGAAGAAGCTTGGCGAAGCCCTGGATGGACACGATGGGGGTCTTGAATTCGTGGGAGAAGTTGTTCACGAAGTCGGAGCGCAGCATCTCTGTATTTTGCAGCTCCGCGGCCAGAATATTGAAGCTTTCCGCCAACTCCTGCAGCACCGGCAGCTCGGCTACCTCAAGCCTGGTCTCATAGCTGCCTCTGGCAAGCTGATTTATCCCGTCGATTGCCCTGTTCAGCGTCCGCAGGGGCGCGCGGTCTATGAAGGAGCCGATGATGGTCCCTGTCAGAATACTGCCCACGGCAAGCACTGTGACGCAGAGAACGGCGGGCAGGCCTGTGTGGAATGAAAAACGCAATGATCCCGAGCGTACCAAAATAGCAATGATGATACCCACAATGAGTATCGTTACTGTCAGAATGATAAAGATGATCGCAGAAAAAAGGGCGGTCAGTGCGCCCCGCTGCTCCTGCTGCCGAAGTCTCAACCGCCGATGCTGTCTCATACCTTTTTCACCGCCCTGTAGCCAAGTCCGCGCACAGATTCTATCTCAAATTCCTCCCAGCCCTCAAACCGGCGGCGCAGCCTGCCGATGTGTACGGTCACGGTCTCCCAGCCGGTGTCGCTGTCCGGGCCCCATATCTCGTCCATCAGCTGTATACGGGTGAATATCTTGCCGGGATAGGAAAGGAGCTTGAACAGCAATAGAAATTCCTTCTGAGGCAGCACCTGGGTCTCTGTTCCCCGGGTGACGCTCATGGTGTCATAGTCCAGGGTCACGTCTCCGATCTGGATGCGCCGCTCGCTGGCGATCTTCGCCCTGCGCAGCAGGGCCTTGATGTGCAGGAGCATTTCCTCCTCGTCCACAGGCTTTGTCATGTAATCGTCTGTCCCGGCCAGAAAGCCCTGCTTTCGATCGGCAGGGAGCTGTTTTGCAGATATCATCAGGATGGGCAACGTGTCCTGATTTTCCCGGATGAGCTTTGTGAATTCATAGCCGTCCATGTTCGGCATCATCACATCCAGCACCACCAGGTCGATGTGATTTTCCTCCATGACCTCAAGAGCCTTCGCCCCGTCTTCCGCCGTATAGACCTGGTATTTGTTTTCCTCCAATACCGCCTTCATCAGGCGGCGTGTGTTCAGGTCATCGTCCACAACAAGGATGTGGAACATACCCTTCACCCCCATGCAGTCAGTTATTTGTCAGCATACGCATCATAACGTGATAATCTAAACCAAATCTAAACAGGCCCGACGCGCTATTAAAGGCAGCATTGACAGTATTCCCGGATGTCGAAGGGGTCAAGAGGACTGTCCTTTCGCAGATACAGGGGATGGTGGGGATGGCCCCGCTTGGAGCGCTTGCCGGCGGTATACCATCTGGCATCGTAGCGCTCGCCTATCTGGATCATATCCTGGACGCAGGTCTTCAGGTAAGCCCGCATTTCAATGATGTTTCCCCACGCGGCCCAGACGGAAGGGAAGTCCTCGCTCTGCTGGAGGACGTATTCAAAGGCCTTCATATTTTCCTGATGGAGCCGCAGATTCATCTCCTGCTCCATATCGTCCGGATTCGTAGCCCGCTGGGCATAGACGTTGAACATGATAAAGCTGTCAAAGCCGCGGCCCAGGGCGATACGCTCAACGGATTTCAGGGTGTTATCCAGATCGTCCGGCGCGGCGGTGGACGGGTTTATCCCGATACAGATCAGGGGATTTGTTCCCCGCGTACCGAGTATGTAACGGTATTCGGTATAGAAATCCGGGACGTAAAGCCACCTTTCCGGGTCGTATCCTCCGGATTTTCCGGAGCGCTCCAGCGCCTCGCGGAACCCGAGAAGCTCCAGCTCCGATGTGGCTGCGGATGGAATGTGCATACTGCATCGCCTCCTTAGTATTAAGCATAAGCTGTGAACAGCATAGCATGATATTCCATTTTTTGCAAAGAAGATCGGTCAAGGCCGTCGAATATTCCCAAAAAAGAAAACAAAAAACCGTCGGAACGCTTGCGACCTTGTTCCGGCGGCCTTTTGTTATGGATTGAGGACAAAATGAAAAAGATGAAACTGACTCTTGCAATTATTATTTTACCGGCAGGATGTTACAAAAGAAAGTGCAAGATTGTTTCAAAATTATTAAATTTCATGATTTTTTCGCAAACTTTCAAAAATACCGTCTGCCGGGCTGCCGCACCGGGGTGGCGGACCCTTTCTTGCGGGGAGCGATTCAGTCAAATGCAGGGCCCCACCAGAAATCATCCGGAAGGGAGCGGGGCGGCTCAGCTCGGAAGGAGGCCAGCATAAAAGGCCGTTCCTCGCCGGGGCCGTCGAAGAACAGGGGCGAGCGCAGGATATATTCCTCCGCCGGGCAATAGGCGGCGGCTGCGGCAGCAGCCGCGAGACCGTCTCCGTCCGGGTCCAGAACCTCGATCATATGACAGACGCTGTCCTCCATCTCTGCGGCGACAATGCCACTGCCGCTCATGAAAAGGCCGCCGTCCCGGGCCTGGTATTCCTCCAGGTCTATGAACTCGATGGGCAGGGAGGCGTGGGGCATGCCGCCCAGCAGCACCTCCCGCAGGCCGCTGTATTCCAGGCTGCCGATGCGGGCGCCAGCCCCGTCCCGATGGGACATCAGCTCCTCCCGCGTCATGCGTATCTCCCGGATATAGCTGAGAGGCTTTGCGCCGGAGGCGTTTTCATAGAAGGAGTACAGCCCTGCCTCTGCCGGCAGGACACAGGCGGCGTCCGCCCGGCTGTATGCCGCCTGGACGCAGGCCCTGTATACGGCGGAGCCGATGCCCCGGCCCCGGTATTCCGGCAGGGTCGCGAGAGCGTAGGTATAGGCCGCGGCGGGCATGCTCCGGCGCCCGGTGAATAGCTTTACACCATCCAGGATATACATGGCGGAGACGACCTTGCCCTCTGCCTGGGCCACGATGCAGCCGTCCGCCGTCAGGAACAGGTCATGGAAATTGCTGATGTAGTCCTCATCATCCCCGAAGGCAATTTGCCACAGGGCCTTGAGCTGTTCTCTGTCCGCCGCCGTCCAGGGGCGGATGATAAAATCATTTGAATCACTCATGTATCGTCACCTTATATTTTTCCACCATCATGTCAGGCTGATAGCTCTGCTTGGACTGCCGCAGGCTGGGGCGGCCCGTATCGTCCTCCCGGTTTATCCACTGTATCTCCGGGTGATTTTGCTGTATCTGACGGACAAATTCCCGGTTTACCATGGTATAGGCTCCGTTGATGGAGGCGTAAGCCTTTTCGAAATGTACGTTGAAGGTATTGCTGCTGATGACCTCTCCGATGGTGAAGGCCGCCAGCTGGTCTCCCACCCAAAGAGCGCCGCCCTCCAGGCCCAGCGGCTCATAATACTGGAAAGCCCGGCGGATGGCGGCGTATTCCTCGTCGATGCCGTCCCGCTCGTCCTCGCCGCACAGCGCCATCCACTCATCCAGCAGAGTCTGGCAGGCGGGCAGAATATCGGCGGACAGCGGGGTGAACCGCCAGTCGTTTTCTGCTGTGAATCGGTTTATGTGGTTGCGCTTTCCATGGAGCTTTTTGCCGGAAAGGTTAGCCAGCTTTTCCGTGCTGCATAGGTAATCCCAGTAATCCCGTTCGTCCTCCACGGTGCATTTATCGCCCCAAAGGGAGCGGACGGTGGGAAGATGTTCCTTCATGACGCCCCGCAGGACAAAGGGGAAGCCGTCGGCCTTGGCGCGCTGATGCATCTGCTCCAGCACGGCGGCTACCGGTCCGCTGCCCACCGGCCAGGCGAAAAAGGGCTTTTCCTCATAACAGGGCATGACGATTAGCCGTTCCTCCAACTGGCCTACCTGCTGGCGAAAGCTCTCGTCCCAGAGGAATATGTTTCCAAAATTATAGTCGGCGCTGGGGGAATCCTCCGCCAGCACTAGGGGGTCTATCCATGACTTATCCGCCAGGGTGACCGGGTGTAGTTCGATCATAATAGCTTTTGAATCTCCCGTTGTAATTGCTTTAGGTCTACAAAGGTCTCCGGACGCTTGCTGGGGTCGCGGAGCAGGGCGGAGGGGTGATAAAGGGCCATGGCCGGCCGGCCCTCTACGGTAAACAGCTGGCCGTGCTCCCGGGTGATGCGGAAATCCGGCTTTATAAAGGCCATGGCCGCGATGCGGCCCAGAAACACGAATATCTTCGGGTCTACCAGGGCGATCTGTCGCCGGAGCCAGCCCATGCAGGCTGCCTGCTCGTCCGGAAGGGGGTCGCGGTTCCGGGGAGGACGGCATTTGACGATGTTTGCGATATAGACCTTGGTCCTGTCCAGGTCGATGATCTCCAGCATGGTATCCAGAAGCTGGCCGGCCGGACCGACGAAGGGCTCGCCCCGCAGATCCTCCTGCTCACCGGGGCCTTCTCCGATGAACATCACGTCCGCCCGCTGGTCTCCTGTCCCAAAGACCAGGTTGTGTCTGGTGCGGCCCAGGCCGCAGCCCTGGCAGGCGGCGCATTCCTTTTTCAGAGCTTCCCAGCTGTCCATAGGGCTGTCAGCTCCGGAACGATAATCTGACTCCAGGTCTCCATTTGGGGGACAGCTTCTGCCAGAGAGGACAGGGGCAGGAAGCCGCCCTCCAGCTTTTCCGTCTCCCGGACGGATACGTCTCCGGTGGTAGTCAGGGTAAAGAAGAAGCCCAGGTGCACGCTGCCGACATCGTTTCCATTGTCATTTATCAGACCCCGCAGGGTAAGCGTGCCGAAGTGGGTCATATCCACTTCCTCCTCCACCTCCCGGCGCAGGCAGTTCATCAGCCAGTCGCCGTCCTTTTCGTCCGACTGGTTTATATGTCCTCCTACGCCCAGGCTCACCAGCCCATGGAGACGGCTCTCTCCGCCCTTGCTCAGGCGGCGGGTGGCAAAAACCTGATCGCCCCGGAGAATGGATACATAGGGGATGATCTGCTTATAGGAGGGATCGTCCTCCGCCGCGGGACGGGGCAGGAACTCTCCCTGAGCGGCGATAAGCGCCATGACCTCCGCCTCACGCCCGGTGATCAGGCCGTTTGCGGACACGATATCTCCCAACAGGGAGGTTTTCACTGCCAATACGTTTTCCATGGTGCCACTCCTGTATTTTACTGGAAGTTTTCTATATTATAGCACAGTTTTACAAAATGAAAATGAACTTTTCAGACAATTATTCAAGCTCGCTTTGTCCGGTATAGAGCATATAGTACCGGCCCTCCTGGGCCAGCAGATCCTCATGACTGCCGCGCTCCACGATCTGACCGTGCTCGATGACCACGATGGCCTGGGCGTTGCGGACGGTAGAGAGCCGGTGGGCGATGACGAACACCGTCCGCCCCTCCATAAGAGCGTCCATGCCCTTGTCGATCAGCTTTTCCGTGCGGGTGTCGATGGAGCTGGTGGCCTCGTCCATGATCATGACCGGATGCTTTGCCACGGCGGTGCGTGCGATGGCCAGAAGCTGGCGCTGGCCCTGGGACAGGTTCTGGCCGTTGCCGCTTATCATAGTGTTGTAGCCATCCGGCAGACGGGTGATGAAGCCATGGGCATTGGCGGCCTTGGCTGCCTGAATGCACTCCTCGTCCGTGGCGTCCAGCTTGCCGTAGCGGATGTTGTCCATCACTGTGCCGGTAAAGAGGTCGGTGTCCTGTAGCACGATGCCCAGGCTCCGGCGCAGGCCGGCCTTTTGGATGTCCTTCACGTCGATACCATCGAACAGGATGCGGCCCTGGTCGATCTCATAAAAGCGGTTTATCAGGTTTGTGATGGTGGTCTTACCTGCGCCGGTGGAGCCGACGAAGGCGATCTTCTCACCGGGCTCCGCCCAGACGGTGATGTCCTTCAATACAGGCTTTCCCGGCACATAGGAAAAGCTGATGTTTTCCAGCCGGACGTTTCCGAGAACCTCCTTATAGGAAAAGCTCCCGTCCTCCTGGGGGAGCTTCCAGGCCCAGAAGCCGGTGCGTTCCCCGTGGCTGGTTTCGGTGATGGTTCCGTCCGCGGCCCGGTTTGCAGTGACCAGAGAGACCTTGCCCTCGTCCTCCTCCGGCTCATGGTCGATGACAGCGAAGATACGCTCTGCGCCGGCAATGGCGGAAAACAGGTTGATGGCCTGGTTCGACATCATATTGATGGGCATCGTGACCTGGCGGATATAGTTGAGGTAGACGCCCAGAGAGCCGATGGTGAACCGGCCTGCCACGGTCATAAAGCCGCCCAGCACCGCCGTCACAGCATAGCATATATTCATGACAGCATTCATGGTAGGCATGATGACATTTCCAAGGAAGTTTGCGCAGATGGCGTTTTCCCGGTATTCATCGTTCAGATCGCCGAAGGTGTCCTTGGCCCGTTCCTCATAGTTGAATGCCTTGACGACCTTCAGACCGTCCAGCATCTCCTCGATATAACCGTTCAGAACGCCCAGGGAGGACTGCTGCTTTTTGAACAAAATCTTGGAGTATTTCCCAACGCCCCGCACCAGACCGAAGGACAGGGCGATGGTGACCACCGTAACGATGAACAGCTTCCAGCTCAGGGCCAGCATCAGGACTACGGTGCCGACAAAGGTGATGATGCCGGACAAAAACTGCACGATTCCCTGCTCCAGACACATCTGCACGTTGTCCGCGTCGTTAGAAAAGCGGCTCATCAGCTCCCCATGGGTGTGCTGGTCGAAATAGGTGATGGGCATATCCTGCAGCGCGGCGAACAGGTCCCGGCGCATGGCGTTGGTGGCCCACTGGGCCAGCTGCATACAGGAGCGGGAGGTGAAATAGGTGGCCACCGCGCTGGCGAGATATATGCAGGCCAGAATGGCGAGCTGCGCGGCGAAAGCGGAAAAATCCTTCTCCGGCTGGGTGATGAGGGGGACGATATAGTCGTCGATCAGGGGTTTTAGAAAATAGCTGGCAGCCAGGGAGCAGCCGGTGGAGATCAGCATCATGACTACGATCAGCACCAGAAGTCCTTTGTTTTTGCCGGCATAGCCCAGAATGCGCAGCAGGGTTCCCTTGGTATCCTTGGGCTTGCGGAAGTCCTTTCCGCCGCCGGGGCCGGGGCCGTTTTCAACATGCTTGTATATCCTGGCGTCATTGACGTCCACGTCGTCCACGGCGAGTCTGGCCTTCAGCTGGGCCAGGACGCTTTGCCTTTTCTTCTTTTCAGCCATCGGAAAGCGCCTCCTCCACCTGGGATGTGTAGATCTCCTTATAGATCTCGCTGGTTTCCATCAGCTCACTGTGGGTGCCCACAGCGTCAATGCCGCCCTCGTCCAGCACGATGATCTTATCCGCCGATACCACAGAGGAGATGCGCTGGGCGATGATGAAAACGGTGGTGTCCTTCAGCTCCCGGCTGAAGCTGTCCCGAATGCGGCCCTCCGTGTCGGAGTCCACAGCGCTGGTGCTGTCGTCCAGAATCAGAATGGCCGGGTGTTTCAGCATGGCCCGGGCAATGCACAGCCGCTGCTTCTGGCCGCCGGATACGTTGGTGCCGCCCTGCTGGATATAGGTGTCCAGCCCGTCCGGCATCTGGGAGACGAAATCCCACGCCTGAGCGTTTTGCAGAGCCTGGATGATCTCCTCGTCCGTGGCGTCCGCACGGCCCCAGGAAATGTTATCCCGGATGGTGCCGGAAAAAAGGACGTTGTTTTGCAGGACCATGCCGATCCCGTCCCGCAGATCTTCGATGCGGTAATCCCGCACGTCTACGCCGTCCACCAGCACCTGGCCCTTCGAGACATCGTAAAAGCGGGGGATGAGGTTCACAAGGCTGGACTTTCCGGCCCCGGTGCCGCCGACGATGGCCACGGTCTGGCCTGGCTGGGCGGTGAAGGAGATATTTTTCAGCACCTCCTCGCCGGTGCTGCTCCTGGCATAGCGGAAGGATACATCCCGGAACTCCACGGAGCCACGATTCTGGGCGATGGTGCGGGTCGGGGCGTCCGGCTTTGACTGGATGTCCGGGACGGTATTCAGCACCTCGGCGATGCGCTTGCCGCAGGCCCGGCTGCGGATGTACTGCATCAGCACCATGGAGAACATCATCACGCTGAACATGATCTGGTTCAGATAGCTGATGACCGCCAGAAGCTGGCCGGACTGTATCTCCCCGAAGGCTACCAGCCGCCCGCCGAACCAATACAGGCACAGTGTCACGACGTTCAGGATGATGGTAGCCAGGGGGCTCATGACGATGATAAGGCCCACAGCCTTCAGATTGGCGCGGGTCAGATCATCGTTGGCCTTTTTGAATTTCCGCTTCTCATGCTCCTGGCGGACGAAGGCCTTCACCACCCGGATGGCAATCAGGTTCTCCTGGATGTCGGCGGTCATGGCGTCCAGCTTTTGCTGGACGATGGTGAACAGCCTATCTACCGCTGACATGACAGATACGACGCCTATGAATAGCAGAGGCACGGCGATAAGGTAGATCAGCGCCAGCTTCCAGCTATAGGTGAATACGATGATGAGAGCGACCACGAGCTGAAAGGGAGCCTGAATCAGTGTGCGGAGCATCATCTGCATGGCGTTCTGGAGCTGGCGTACGTCGCTGGTGGTGCGGGTTACGAGGCTCGCGGTGGAGAACCGGTCGATATCCGAGAAGGAAAACTCCTGGATATGGTGGAACAGCGCTACCCGCAGATTGGAGCCGAAGCCGTTGGAGGCCCGGGAGGCATGCCAGGTGCTGCAATAACCGGCGGCGGCACTGAACAGCGCCAGGGCTGTCATCAGAAGGCCGCAGAGGATGATGTAGCGTCTGTCCCCGTTCGCTACGCCGTTATCCACAATGTTGGACATCAGAGTGGGAAGCGCCAGAGTGACGATGGTCTCAAACAAGACGAAAATAGGGGTCAGGATCAGGGAGTTTTTATATTTTCCCCAATAGCCTGTCAGAATTTGCCGCATAGGACGGACTGGCTCCTTTCGGTTGGCGGTAGATATATGACATATATTCCTATTTGATTATGATCCCGTTTATGCTATCAGATATGGGGATCAAAGTCAATCATTTCTGCGTGGCATAATGGGGGCGGACGGATAATAGACTTGTCCTGTGAAGGAGGCGGGGACATGGATGGTTTTCTGGCAGCGGCTGCTCTTTTACCGCCGGTGCTACGGGGGGCGGCGCTGGCCCTGGGAGTGGAGGAGCGGGCTGTATGCGAGGAGCTTCGCCTGCGCCGGAGCCGGCCGGCTGCCGCCCTCCTCCGGGGGAGGGAGTATGTCCTGTCGGGGCCGCCGGTGGAGGAGGATGACCTGCGGGCAGTCCTGGAGTCCGCCACAAGGGCCTCCCTCCATGCGGCGGGACCGCAGCTGGCGGAAGGCTTTATCGCCGCGCCCGGCGGCGTGCGGGTGGGCGTATGCGGCGTAGGGGTTATGGGTGTTGGGGGTCTGGAGGGACTGCGGAGCTTTTCATCGCTGTCTCTGCGGGTGCCCCGGGCTGTGCCCGGCTGTGCCCGGGATATATGGGAGCCGCTGAACCAGGGTGGCTTCCGGTCCACCCTGATCGTATCGCCGCCCGGCGGGGGCAAGACCACCCTTTTGCGGGAGCTGATACGCTGTCTGTCATCTCAGGGCTTCCGGGTAGCCGTGGCGGACGAGAGGGGAGAGATCGGGGCGGCGCAATCCGGCCGGCCACAGTTCGATATCGGTCCATGCACGGATGTGCTGACCGGTGTGCCGAAGGCCCGTGCGGTGGGGATGCTGGTGCGGGCCATGAATCCTCAAATCGTGGCTATGGACGAAATAACAGATGAGGCGGATGTCCGCGCCCTGCGGGGAGGGCCGGGCTGCGGCGTGCGGCTGCTGGCTACGGTGCATGGGGAGCGGGATAGGGGTGTTGCTGCGGCCTGCCGGGAGCTGCTGACAGAGGGAGCCTTCCAGCGTATGGTATGGATAGAGGAGCGGGACGGGGTGCGCCGCTATTCCGTAAGGCCATGCGTCTGACAGGCGCTGTTTTGCTGACGGCGGCCTGCCTGATGGGAGGCGTTTCCGGAGCGGGAAGGATGCAACAGACGGTCCTTCGCCGGGAGGAGCTTTGCCGTATGCTTTCCATGATCGAATATGAGCTGTCCCGGTTCAAAACGCCCCTGCCGGAGCTGTTCGTGATGCTGGAGTCAGAGCTTGCCGGGGAGACCGCGGCCTTATGCCGGGCTGTAGGAGAGGGGCTGTCTCAGCTGGGAGAGCAGGACTTTTCCGCGCTGTGGGCGGATGCCATTTTGCCCCTTCCGGAGAAGGAGAGGTATATCCTCCGGTCACTCGGTCCGGTGCTGGGACGGTATGGGGCAGAGGAACAGACCCGGGCGGTGGCGCTGTGCCGCCGGGAAATGGAGCTTTCCAGGGACGAAGCCCGGGCTCAGACCAGGGAGCGGGGAAGAATCTGTATCGCTCTGTCCGCTGCCGTCGGCGCGATGCTGTCTATACTGCTCCTGTAAGGGAGCGGCCGCTGAGACGAAGGAGAGGGGCGCATATATTTATGGATGTGGATCTGATATTCAAGATCGCTGCGGTGGGCATTCTGGTGGCGGTGCTGAATCTGCTGCTGACACGCTCCGGACGGGACGAGCAGGCCCTCATGACCACCATTGCGGGGCTTGTGGTGGTGCTGGTGGTGCTGGTGCAGCAGATCGCGGAGCTGTTCGAGCTTATCAAGACCCTGTTTTCTCTGGGATGAGCGTGCTGATAAAGGCGGCGGCTATAGGTATTGCCGGGGTGGTGGTGTCCCTGCTGCTGAAAAAGACGGCCCCGGAGCTGGGGTTTGCGGTGAGTCTGTCCGTTAGCCTGATGGGCTTGGCGCTGGCGATGGAGCTGTTTCAGGGGCTGAGCGATATCATCGCTCTAGCCCAGGAGCAGACGGGACTTAGCGCTGCTGTGGTAGAGCCGGTGCTGAAATGCGTGGGCATCGGTGTTATCACCCGCATAAGCGCCGATCTGTGCCGGGACGGAGGGCAGGGAGCGGTGGCCTCCGCGGTGGAGCTGTGCGGCGCGGCCTGCGCGATGGTGACGGCCCTGCCGCTGATACAGGCCCTGTTTCAGCTGATAAATAATATGGTATAGAGGGAGCGGAGAATGAAAAAGCTGCTGTGCTTTCTGCTGGCCGTCCTGGCGCTGTGTACTCCTGCGCTGGCGGTGGAAACGGATGCGGTGGAGGAGGCTTTGCCGGAGGCGGCGCAGGAGATACTTGGGGAAATAACGGTCGGTGATGCCGTCGGCGGGACGGGGCTTTTCAAGATCATCTGGCAGTGGGGCGTTTCCGCTGTGGGAGAACAGCTTGCCAGGGCTGCCAAAAGCGCCTGCATGGCTCTGGGGGTGACGCTGCTCTGCTCTCTGGCGGGGGCTGTCAGCCGGGATGGGCGGACGCCGGACTTCGCGGTCATGGCGGGGGCGCTGGCCATCATGGGCAGCTGCG
>JAJQBY010000083.1:15851-36727 GCA_021203045.1 Oscillospiraceae bacterium
CTTGGGGCGGGGGGGTCGGGGGGGCGCGTGTCGGGGGGGGGGTTTCTGCCGGGATGGGCGGAGCCCGTATATCGTGGTCATGGGGGGGGCGTTGGCCATGATGGGATGGTGGGCGGGGGATATGACATCCTTTTTAGGACAGGTGGGGACCGCGCTGGCGGACCTTTCGGATTTTTCCAAGGCGCTTCTGCCATGTATCGCCGCAGCGGCAGCTGCCGCGGGAAATGGCGCGGCGGGAGCGGCTCGGTATACCGCATCGGCTCTGGGCCTGGATATACTGATGACGATAGGCGTTCAGGCGATCCTGCCGCTGATATATGCCTACGCCGCAGTCAGCACGGCGGACGCTGCGCTGCCGGGGGGCGCGCTGGGAGGGCCGGTAAAGCTGCTGAGCTGGCTGTGCAAGCTCCTGCTTACCGGGCTGACCACAGTATTTACGCTTTGTCTGACGCTCTCCGGCATCATTGCGGGCAGCGCCGATAAGCTGGCCGGGAGCCTGACGAAAACAGCCATATCGGCGGCCCTGCCGGTGGTGGGGTCTATCCTTTCCGATGCGGCGGACGCCTATCTCGCGGGGGCTGCGCTGCTGCGGAACGGAGTGGGGATATTCGGGCTGGCGGCGGTGCTGTGCGTATGTATAGGGCCGGTGCTGGGGCTGGGGCTGCACTATCTGCTGTTCAAGGGGGCGGCCTGTATCGCGGAGCCCTTTGCCGGAGGCCGGCTCTCGGCGCTGATCGGGAATATCGGCACAGCCTATGGCATGGCCTTAGGATTGCTGGGGGAGCGCGGCGGCTATGCTGTTCGTTTCCATCGTGCTGTCCATGGAGGCGGTGACAGGATGAAGGAATGGATTATGGGCATCGTGGCGGCGTCCGTCCTGCGGGCCATCGCTATGGCGCTTACGCCGCCCGGGCGGGTGCGGTCGGTAACGGGGCTGGTGAGCACCATCGTCTGCGCCCTGGCGCTGGTGTCGCCGGTGATGGAAATCGACCTGGACGATCTGGCGGTGGGGATCGCGGAATACGAGCAGATGGCAGAGGAAGTGGTGGAGCAGGCAGAGGAGGAGACGAAAATGCTGAACAGAACATACATAGAGGAGGAGTACGAGGCATATATATTAGACAAAGCGGCGGAGACCGGCGTGGCTGTGCAGGAGATATCCGTGACGGCCCGGTGGGATGAGGATGCCCTGGTGTGGTATCCCTGGCAGGTGGTCCTTGGCGCAGCGTATGACAGGACGCTTTCGCAGACGATAGAGGCGGAGCTGGGCATACCGGCGGAGCGCCAGGAGTGGAGCGGCGATGAAGGATAGGTGGAAGGAGCTGGCCGGACGGCTGGGAAGCTGGAAATACGTGCTTCTGGTGGGATTTGTGGGGCTGGCGCTGCTGATCTGGCCGTCAGGCCAGACGGCAGAGAAAAATGATGCGGCGACGGAGGAGGCGAGGCTGGAGGCTCTGTTATCACAGATCGAGGGAGTGGGAGAGGTCAGTCTGCTGCTGTCGGACAGCGGCGCGGCCATCGTATGCCAAGGAGCGGACAGCGCGGCGGTGCGCCTGAAAATCACGGAGGCGGTGCGCTGCTATACCGGGCTGGGCGCGGATAAGATCGAAATTTTCAGAATGACGGAGGGATAGACTTTGAGAAGAAACATGAAGCGGAATATCGTCATCGCGGCGGTACTGGTGTTCGTGGGGGCGGCGGTGTATCTGAACTGGTCGTATAACAGCCGGTGGGGCACTGCGGACGCGGCCATGGTAGTGGCGGAGGATGCGGCCATGGCGGAGGCGGAGGAGGAATATCTGGCGGCCTCAGCGGAGGCAGAGGAGGCCAGCGTGGTTACCTCGGTCTATTTTGATGAGGCTCGACTGTCCCGCCAGTCCTCCCGGGACGAGGCCCTGGAGCTGCTGGAGCTGGCCTGCGCCTCTGACGACACCTCCCAGGAGGTGATAGACGCCTCCATGGAGCAGATAAACGCCATGGCTGCCTGGAATCTTCAGGAGGCGCTGGTGGAAAACGAGCTGCTTGCCAAGGGCTATGCAGACTGTATTGTGTTTGCCTCGGATGACGGCATCACCGTGGCTGTCCCCGCCCCGATAGAGGGGCTGACCTCCACCCAGGTGGCGCAGATCACGGAGGCTGTCATGGCCAATACGGACTATGCGGCCACAGATCTGAATATCATCGAGGTGACGGATTGACGGGCGGGAGGGTTCTCTGAGATTTCCCCTTTTCTTTTTGGATAGGGTGTGGTATAATACCTCCACAAAATAACTTGGAGGTGTTAGGCCATGGCTGAAAATTACATCACCAAACAAGAGGAAAAGGGAACCGTCAATATCTCGGAGGACGTGATCGCCGTTATGGTGAGCGCGGTTGTCACCGAGGTAGAGGGCGTTGCCGGCATGGGCAGTCCTACCTCGCCGGAGCTGGTGGAGCTTTTCGGGCGAAAGAATCCGGTGAAGGGGCTGAAGATCCGCTTCATCGATGAAAAGATCACCATCGACGTACTGATAAACGTCCGTCCTGCCGGGAGCATCACCGATGTGGCCGTCCGGGTGCAGGATACGGTCTGCACTGAGGTGGAATCAGTCACCGGCATGAGCTGTGTGGTGAACGTCCATGTGACGGGCATCTCCCTGGACAAATAGAGACAGGCAGAGCGTTAAAAAAATCGGCCCCCGGGAGCGGGGGCCTTGTTATTATGTGGAGAGAAAAATGACCAGAACAGCAGCGAGAGAGATCGCCATTCAGCTAGGCTTTTCCGTGGCCGCCACCGGCCAGCAGCCGGAGGAGGCCCTCTGGGCCTTCTTTGAACCGGCGCACTATGCGGCGATGGCGGAGGAGGGGGATATCTATGGCGAAGGTCCCTCTGCCAAGGATATGGAATTTATTCGCCGCAGCGTTATCGGCGTGGCGGAGCATCGGGCGGAGCTGGACGGATATATTGGAAAATATGCCAAAGGCTGGCGCACGGAGCGGATATCCCGCAGCGCGGCGGCCGTGCTGCGCCAGGCCATGTTTGAGATACTATATATGCCGGACGTTCCGGATGCCTCTGCCATCAACGAGGCCGTAGATCTGGCCAAGGGCTATGAGGATCGAGAGGTCGTAGCTTTCATAAACGGCGTTTTGGGCGGTTTCTACCGGGGCGAGGTGGCGCAGACCCGGCCGCCGGAGAACGATGGCCAGCCGGAAACGCCTGTGCCGCAGGATAACGCAGCACCCCAGGAGGATGAGCTTTCCGGTGAATGAGCTTATTTTTACCGTTTCCCAGCTGAACGGACATATCAAGGCGCTGCTGGAAGCGGACCCCATGCTGGACAAGGTGATGGTTCGGGGAGAGCTGTCGAACTATAAAATATATCCCTCCGGGCACCACTATTTCACCATGAAGGATGGGGAGAGCAGCCTGAAATGCGTGATGTTCCGCTCCAGCGCCTCCCGGCTGCGGTTCCGGCCGGAGAGCGGCATGAGCGTTACCGCAGCGGGACGTGTTTCCGTCTACCCCCGGGACGGGGCCTATCAGCTTTATGTGACAAGCCTTGTGCCGGAGGGAGCCGGCGATCTTCAGATCGCCTTTGAACAGCTGAAGGCGAAGCTGGCGGCAGAGGGCCTTTTTGACACAGACCATAAAAAGCCCCTGCCTGCATTTCCCAAACGGGTGGCGGTCATCACCAGCGGGGCCGGGGCGGCGGTGCACGACATCATCCGTGTGCTGGGAAAGCGCTGGCCTATGGCGAAGATACTTGTCCTGCCCGTGCGGGTGCAGGGGACGGAGGCGCCGCCGGAGATCGTGGGCGCCATCCGATATGCCAACCGCTATCAGGTGGCGGACGTCATCATCACCGGCAGGGGCGGCGGCTCCATCGAGGACCTCTGGGCCTTTAATGATGAACGGGTGGCGCGGGCCATTTATGAATCTGAGATCCCGGTGATCTCGGCGGTGGGACACGAGCCGGATGTGACCATTGCGGACTATGTGGCGGACCGGCGGGCTGCCACGCCCTCCAATGCGGCGGAGATCGCGGGGCCGGATATGGTGGATGTGCTGGCGAATATCGCCCAGAACGGGGCGCGGCTCCAGCAGGCCATGGATAAAAAGCTGGACAGGCTCTCCCATCGGCTGGAGGAACTATCAGGCCGCCCGGCGCTGAATGACCCGGAGGTATACCTGGGCGCCAAGCGAATGGCCCTGGATTATGCCCGCGCCAGTCTTTCCGGCGCTGGAGAGCAGACGGTGGCTGATGCGCGGCGGCGGTATGTGGCTCTGGCTGCCAAGCTGGATGCGCTCAGCCCGCTGAAGGTGCTGGGCCGGGGCTATTCCATTGTGGAAAAGGACGGCGCCGCCGTGCGGCAGGTCTCAGAGCTGGCGGCGGGAGACGAAATAAATGTAAAGCTGTCCGGGGGCGACCTGGACTGTGTGGTGAAGGAGGTCCATCATGGCGAAAGAGAAAATGAGCTTTGAGCAGGCGCTGTCCAGGCTGGAGGAGATTGTCCGGCTCCTGGAAAAGGGAGACGCGCCGTTGGCAGAGAGCCTGGGCCTGTTTGAGGAGGGCGCGGGACTTATTAAGCAGTGCAGTCAGCAGCTCGACCAGGCGGAGCAGAAGGTGGTCCAGCTCCGCAAGGGGCCGGATGGGGCCCCGGAGGAGCTTCCCTTTGAGTGAGCGCGATCATGCCCTGCGGCTTGCAGGGCTCCAGGAAGGGATAGAGAAGGCTCTGGGGGCTTATTTTCCCCCGGCGGAGGACGACAAAAACGGGCTCCGGGAGGCCATGCGCTATAGCCTCCTGGCCGGGGGTAAGCGTATACGCCCGGTTCTGTGCTTGGAATTCTGCCGCATATGTGGAGGCGATGAGGCGCGGTGCATGCCCGTTGCCTGCGGCATTGAAATGCTGCACACATATAGCCTGATACATGATGATCTGCCCTGCATGGACGACGATGACCTTCGGCGGGACCAGCCCTCCTGCCATAAGAAATATGGGGAGACCACCGCTGTCCTGGCAGGAGACTGCCTCCAGGCGGAGGCCTTTGAGGCCATATGCGCTGCCCCTCTGAGCGACGGGCAGCTGATGCGCTGCTGCCGGCTGCTGGCGAATGCGGCGGGGCTTGCCGGTATCTGCGGCGGACAGCATATGGATCTGAGCGCACCGGCCACGGCAGAAGCCGTTGTCGCCACAGAGGTGGACAAGACGGCCACGCTGATGGCTGCGTCCTGCGCCATGGGAGCTGCCGCTGCGGGAGCCAGTCAGGAAACGGAACGGGCCGCCCTGAACTATGGCCTGCTGATAGGCCTCGCCTTTCAGCTGCGGGACGATGTGCTGGACGGGGACGGCCTGTGCGCCCTGCTGGGGCCGGAGACCTGCGGCGCCATGGCCTCCGCAAATACCCAAAAGGCTCTGGAGCAGCTGGACTTCTTCCAGGATACCGGCTTTCTTCGCTGGCTGACCGTCAAGCTGGCGGGCCGGGAAACATGATTTGTCAGTTATCGGTAAAAATATTCACTCCCTCGTGAATTTTATTCAAAATGCACCTTGAAAAACAGGGTGCGTTTTGTTATTATTGGGACTATAAGACAGGAAAGAACGATCATTGGCCGTTTTGAACCGGAGGGTGAACCGGCATTTTCGTATTATCAGATGCATGTGGCACTGCGGACCGGGGGCATGCCCTGCGCCGCAGCGCCGGTATTGTGCTTGGTGGTATTAGCCGACTATGGTTATTTTAGATAAAATAAAAAGCCCCGAGGATGTGAAGGCCCTCTCCCCGGAGGCACTGGATACGCTCTGCCAGGAAATACGGGAGTTTTTGCTTCAGTCTCTGTCAGAGCAGGGAGGGCATCTGGCTTCCAATCTGGGAGCGGTGGAGCTGACGGTGGCCCTGCACCGGGTCTATGACACGGCGAAAGACCGGCTGGTCTTTGACGTGGGACATCAATGCTATACCCATAAGCTTCTGACAGGCCGTATGGCCGGTTTTGAAAGCTTCCGGGAGCTGGATGGAATGTCAGGCTTTCCAAAGCCCAGGGAGAGCGTTCACGACGCCTTTATCGCGGGACACGCCTCCAATTCCGTTTCCGTGGCCCTTGGAATGGCCCGGGCCAGAACTGCCCTGGGGGAGGACTATGACGTAGTGGCCCTGATCGGGGACGGCGCGCTCAACGGCGGGATGTCCATCGAGGGCCTGTCCGATGCGGGCCAGAGCGGAGAACCGCTGGTGGTCATATTGAATGACAACGGCATGTCTATCAACCAGGGGGTGGGCGGTTTTGCGGCCATGCTCAGCCGTATGCGTACCAGACCCCAATATCTGCGCTTCAAGCGCTGGTACAGAAAAAAGATGATGGCCCGCGTGCCCGGATTATATAAGATACTGCATTGGGTGAAAAACTGGCTGAAGGAGCGGATTATCCCGGATAATATCTTCGATGACTTCGGATTTGAGTATATCGGCCCCATTGACGGCCACAACATCCAGCAGACGGAAAACGCCCTCCGCTGGGCCAAGGACCGGGGGACGCCCTGCCTGGTCCACGTCATCACCCAGAAGGGGAAGGGCTATCCACCGGCGGAGAAGGCCCCGGAGGCCTTTCACGGCGTGGGCGTGTTCGACCTGAAAAGCGGCGTGATACATTATACGGGGGAGGATTTTTCCTCTGTTTTTGGCCGGTCGCTGACAGAGCTGGCGGGGCAGGACAGCCGTATCGTGGCGATCACAGCGGCTATGAAAGAAGGCACGGGCCTGATTGGGTTTCAGGAGACCTATCCCGATCGCTTTTTCGACGTCGGCATCGCGGAGGAGCATGCCTGCGCCATGGCGGCGGGTATGGCCGCCCAGGGCCTTATCCCTGTGTTTGCGGTATATTCGACCTTTTTGCAGCGAAGCTATGATATGCTGATACATGACGTGTCCCTTATGAGGCTTCACGTTGTTTTCGGTGTGGACAGGGCCGGCATCGTGGGCCGGGATGGGGAGACCCATCAGGGGGCCTTTGACGTGGCCTATCTTTCCAGCGTGCCTGGTATGCGGATATATGCTCCGGCCAGCTTTGCGGAGCTGCGGGCCATGCTGCACCGGGCAGTGCTGGAGGATGATGGCCCGGTGGCCGTGCGCTATCCCCGCGGAGGGGAGGGCCGGTTCCGGGGAGATACCTCGGACAAGCCCAGCGTTATCCTGCGGGAAGGGACCGATGTGACCATCGCTGCCTACGGCTGGGAGATAAACCCGGCGCTGGATGCGGCGGATATGCTGGCGGCCCAGGGCATCTCGGCGGAGGTGGTGAAGATAAACACCATCTGCCCGGTGGATCCTGCGCCGGTGCTGGAGTCAGTGAGGAAAACGGCGGCCCTTCTGGTGCCGGAGGACGTATGCCGCACCGGCTGTGTTGGCGGACGGCTGCTGGCCGCCGCCGGCGAGGCGGGCATCTATCTCAGGCACGCCCGGCTCGTGAATCTCGAAAGCGGCATATTGGAGCACGGCGACCCGGCGGCGCTGCGGGAAAAAACAGGATTGGACGGCAAGGGCATCGCCCGGACCGTAAGGGAGATGCTGGATGGAAAAGACGAGGCTTGACCAGCGGGTATACGACCTGGGCCTGGCGGAGAGCCGGGAGCGGGCCAAGGCCCTTATCATGGCAGGGCAGGTATATGTGGACGGGCAGCGGCAGCTGAAGCCGGGCGCGGCGGTGGCGGAGACGGCGGACGTGCAGGTCCGGGGAGAAAAGCTTCCCTATGTCAGCCGGGGCGGCCTGAAACTGGAAAAGGCGCTGAATGAATTTCAGATCGACCCGGCGGGGTTCGTCTGTGTGGACTGCGGGGCCTCCACGGGAGGCTTCACGGACTGCCTGCTACAACGTGGGGCAAAGCACGTTTTCGCTGTGGACGTGGGCTATGGACAGCTTGCCTGGGCCCTGCGGCAGGACGAGCGGGTCACGGTGATGGAACGCACGAACGCCCGGAGCCTGACGCCGGATATGTTCCCCGGCCCGGCGGATATGGCGGTGATGGATATGTCCTTCATCTCTCTCCGGCTGGTGCTGCCCGCAGTGCGGGAGCTTCTGACACCGGCAGGGCAGGTGGTATGCCTTGTAAAGCCACAGTTTGAGGCCGGGCGGGAGCTGGTGGAAAAAAAAGGCGTTGTCCGCGACCCTGCGGTGCACCGGCAGGTTCTGGAGACCTTCATATCCGATGCCGCAGCCATTGGCTTTATCCTCCGGGGGCTGACCTTCTCCCCGGTACGGGGACCGGAGGGAAATATAGAATATCTGGCCTGGCTGGGAAAAGAGGGGCAGGCTGTGGAAGCGGACTGCGAGGATGTCGTGCGCCGGTCTCATGAGGCGCTTGACCGATAAAAAATACGGACGGGAGTGAGCAGGTTGAAGCGTGTTGTATTATGCCCCAATGTTCAGCGGGACGCGGATTTTTCCTGCACCCTGCGGGCCAGGGCCATGCTGGAGGCGGCCGGATGTCAGGTGATAGTCAGCCCTCTCTATGGGGAGGAGGACGGTCTCTTTCCCACGATACCCTTAGATGAGGCGTTGGAGGGGGCGGAGCTTCTCGTCACCCTGGGCGGGGACGGAACCATATTGCGCATCGCTCCCCTTGTCATGGAGCACATGGTGCCTCTGGTGGGGGTCAACCTGGGGCATAAGGGCTTTCTGGCGGAACTGGACGGAGAGAGCATAGAGCTGCTGCTCCAGGCGGCGGAGGGCCGGTTCGAGCTGGTCCCCCGTATGATGCTGGATGTGGAGATACATCGGGACGGTGAGATCGTCTTTTCCGATACCGGTCTGAATGAGGCTGTGGTCTCCGGCGTGGTGCAGAACATCCGTCTGGCGGCGCTGGGAGACGGACAGCAGATACTGGATTTTTCCGGGGACGGGATTATTGTTTCCTCTCCCACGGGTTCCACGGCCTATTCCATGTCCGCCGGAGGGCCGCTGGTGGAGCCGGGGGCGGAGACCATCATTCTGACCCCCATATGCGCCCATATGCTGGCCGCTCGCTCCTTTGTCCTGACGCCGGAGCGGGTGGTGACGGTGATTCCCTCGGACCTGGGGCCGGAGCGCCGGGGCATTTTATCCGTGGACGGCCGGGGCATGATCGATCTGCAGGGCGACGATCAGATCGTGGTGAGAAGGTCGGCCCACAAGCTGCTGGTGGCCGAACTGGGAACAAAGAGCTTTTACGAGACTGCATTTGAGAAATTGGGAGGAAGGACATGAAAAGTGCCAGACAGGGGGTCATCCTGGAGATCATCGCCGAGGAGGACATCGAGACCCAGGGACAGCTTTTGGAGGCGCTGGAGCGCCGGGGTGTGAAAAGCACCCAGGCCACTATATCCCGTGACATCAAGGAGTTGCGCCTGATAAAGGAGGTCTCCTCCGAGGGACGCTATCGCTATGCTCCGGCGGGGCAGGATGAGGCCTCCGATGAGGCCCGCCGCATGGAGGAGATATTCCGGGAGGGATGCATCGGCTTTGACCATGCCCTCCACACGGTCGTCATTAAAACGCTGCCGGGGCTTGCCTCCGCGGTGTGCGGCGCGGTGGACGCCATGGGGGAGGACGCGGTCCTCGGCACTGTGGCGGGGGATGACACCGGCATCCTCATCATGCGCAATGCGGCGTCTGCGGAGCGGCTTTGCACCCAGCTTCGCCGGGCCTATAACCGGTAAGAGGCTTTGCCATGCTCAAAAGTCTCCACATTGAAAATATCGCGGTGGTGGAGCGGGCCGACGTGGAGTTCCGGGAGGGGCTGAACGTGCTGACCGGCGAGACCGGTGCGGGAAAATCCATCATTATCGATGCGCTATATGCCGTCACCGGTGGCCGCACCAGCCGGGAGCTGGTGCGCACCGGGGCGGATAAGTGTCTGGCTGCCGCTGTGTTTGACGCGGCGGGGACAGAGGACTGGTGCGCGGAGAACGGCGTGGAGCCGGAGGAGGATACCCTCATCGTCCAGCGCAGCATTTCTGCTGACGGCCGGGGCTCCTGCCGTGTGAACGGGGTGCCGGTAACGGTCGCCCAGCTTCGCCAGCTTGGAGGATATCTGGTGGATATCCACGGCCAGAACGACGGCCGGCAGCTATTGGATGAGAGTCGCCATATCGATTATCTGGATGCCTTTTCCGGCGCGGAAGGGGAGCTGTCCGCCTATCGGGCGGCATATGCCGCCTTTCAGGAGAACGAGCGGGAGATTGCCCGCCTGTCCCTGGATGATGATACCCGCCGCCGTCTGGCGGAGAGCCTGGCCTATCGGGTGCAGGAGTTGGAAAAGGCCTCGCTGAAGGCGGGGGAGGAGGCGGAGCTGGAAAGCCGCTCCACCCTGCTGCGCAACGGAGAGAAGCTCCGGGAGGCGACGGAGGGGGCCTTTGACGCCCTCTATGGAGATGAAAGCTCTGCGGTCACCCTGGCGGGGCAGGCGCGGGGGTATCTTGCCCGGGCCAGGGGCTGGAGCCAGGACCTGGCGGCAGCGGACGATGCGATTCAGGAGGCCGTCAGTCTGCTGGAGGATGCCGCCGAGCGGGTGCGGGATGTGCGGGACGGTTTGGATTTCTCCCCGGCGGAGTTTGACCGGGTGGAGGGACGCCTGGCCGAGCTGCGAAGGCTGGAGCGAAAGTTTTCTGTTGTGGATGAGGCGGGGCTTATCGCCCTGTATCAGGAGTCTGCCGATCGCCTGGCGGAGATAGAATACAGCGGCGAGGCCCTGGAAGGGCTCTATCAAAAGCGGGACGAGCTGAAGGCTGCCTGTGTTGCCGCTGCGGGGAAGCTGACCCAGGCCCGAGTCAAGGCGGGGAAGGAGCTGGCCAAGCGGGTAGAGCAGGAGCTGAAGGAGCTTTCCATGCCCTCCGCCCGATTCGAGACCAGCGTGGAGCCCCTCTCCGGAGAACCCGGCTTTGGGCCGAAGGGAGCGGACAGCGTCTGCTTCCGTATGAGCGCCAACGCGGGAGAGAAGCCGGGGCGTATCGCAAAAATCGCCTCCGGTGGCGAGCTGAGCCGAATCATGCTGGCGCTGAAAACCGTTTTTGGAGAGAATGACCCGGTTCCCACGGCAGTGTTCGATGAGATAGACACCGGCGTCTCCGGCGTGGCGGCCAGCCGGGTAGGGGAGAAGCTGGCCCGTATGGGCCGGCGGCGGCAGGTGCTTTGCATCAGCCATCTGCCCCAGATCGCGGCCATGGCGGACGCCCAATACTGCATCGAGAAGCGGGAGGCCAAGGGCCGCACCTATACCACGGTGGAGGAGCTGGACGGCCAGGGCCGGGCCAGGGAGCTTGCCCGTCTCATCGGCGGGGACAATATCTCCGAAAGCACTCTGTCCGCTGCGGCGGAACAGCTTCGGGCGGCGGAGAAAACAAAGGAGACCATGCTATGAAGCTGGGACTGCGCCGACTTATGGACGTTCATCGGCTTTGGCCGCCCAGTGGGACGGCATAAGATGAACGAAAAACCTGTCAATTTATCAATAATCTTTATATAAGAACGAGGAGAGAACGACCAATGACACTATATGACGAGCTGGTCGCCCGCGGCCTGGTGGCCCAGGTGACGGATGAGCCGGAGATCAAAGAGCTTATCAACAACGGCAAGGCCATTTTTTACATCGGCTTTGACTGCACGGCGGACAGTCTGACCGCGGGGCATTTTGTGGCTCTGACGCTGATGCGCCGGATGCAGCTTGCGGGCAACAAGCCCATTGCCCTGATTGGCGGCGGCACCACCATGATTGGCGACCCCTCCGGCCGGACGGATATGCGCAAGATGCTGACCAAGGAAACCATCGACTATAACGCAGAGTGCTTCCGCCGACAGATGGAAAAATTCATCGACTTCGGGGACGGCCCCGGTCAGGCCATGATGCTCAATAACGCCGACTGGCTGCTGAATCTGAACTATGTGGAGCTGCTGCGGGAGGTGGGGGCCTGCTTCTCCGTGAATAATATGCTCCGGGCCGAGTGCTATAAAAACCGCATGGAGCGGGGTCTTTCCTTCCTGGAATTTAACTATATGATCATGCAGTCCTACGACTTCTATCATATGTATCAGGAATTTGGCTGCAATATGCAGCTCGGCGGTAACGACCAGTGGAGCAATATGCTTGGCGGCACAGAGCTTATCCGCCGGAAGCTGGGGAAGGATGCCTATGCCCTGACGGTGACGCTGCTGACCGATTCCCAGGGAAACAAGATGGGCAAGACCGCCGGAAACGCGGTATGGCTCGACCCCAACAAGACCAGCCCCTATGAGTTCTATCAGTACTGGCGGAACGTGGGGGATGCGGACGTTTTGAACTGCCTGCGGATGCTGACCTTCCTGCCCCTGGAGCAGATCGAGGAGATGGCTGCCTGGAAGGATCAGAAGATTAACACCGCCAAGGAGATACTGGCCTATGAGCTGACCAAGATGGTTCACGGCCAGGAGGAGGCGGAAAAGGCTCAGGCCGCCGCCCGCGCCCTTTTTGGTTCCGGGGGCGGAGAGGACGCACCTGTGACGGAGCTTTCTCAAGATGATTTGAAGGACGGTGGCATAGACATCAAGCAGCTGCTGGTGAAGTCCGGGCTGTGCGCCTCCAATTCCGAGGCGAGGCAGAACATCTCCCAGGGCGGCGTGACCTGCGATGGGGAGAAGGTGACAGACCTGTTTCTCGTCGTGCCGGAGGCCAAGCTGCGGGAGGGCGTCCTGCTCCGCCGGGGCAAAAAAAGCTACCGCAAGGTGGTTTTAAAATAAGAAAAGCCTTTGTAAAGTCAATATGCAGTGACTTTCTATGATGTCAATGTGTTGTTTTTAGTTAAACTGCACATTGACATCGGTGCTTTAAAGAAATAAAA
The DNA here is from genome assembly GCA_021203045.1 of Oscillospiraceae bacterium. Classification (GTDB taxonomy): domain Bacteria; phylum Bacillota; class Clostridia; order Oscillospirales; family Oscillospiraceae; genus CAJOIG01. Next base: position 28,678 of record JAJQBY010000083.1, read on the forward strand.
TAGAGAAAATCACGGCTGGTTTTAATCGGTCGTGGTATGTCTGCCGTGAGATTCGGCAAATGTAAACGAAAGGACCAACCAAAGATGAAAAAACTTCTTGCGCTTCTGCTGGCGCTGGTGATGGTGTTCTCCATGGCCGCGTGCAGCAGCTCCTCCGACAGCACGGACGCTGAGGAGGAAGAGACCACGACCACCGAGACCGAGGAGACCGAAGAGGCTGCCGAGGCTGAGGAGACCGAGGAGGCCGAGGAGACCGCCGAGGCCACCCATTACACCATCGGCATCATCCAGCAGCTGGAGCATGACGCGCTGGATCAGGCCACCCAGGGCTTTGAGGATGCGCTGATTGAGCTGCTGGGCGAGGAGAATGTCACCTTCGACCTCCAGAACGCTCAGGGCGAGTCTGCCAACTGCGCCACCATCGCCAATTCCCTGGTTTCCGAGGGTGTTGATTTGATTATGGCCAACGGTACCAGCGCACTCCAGGCTGTCGCCGCCGCCACCGCTGACATTCCCATCTTGGGAACCTCCATCACTGCCTATGGTGTCGCTCTTGACCTCACCGAGCAGGACGGTGCGACCGGCATCAACGTATCCGGCACTTCCGACCTGGCACCACTGGATGGGCAGGCTGAGGTGCTGGCCGAGCTTTGCCCGGTAGAGGAGTACCCCAATGTGGGCATCCTGTACTGCTCCGCTGAGGCGAACTCCGTCTATCAGGCCACCGTTATCACCGGCTACCTGGAAGAGCTGGGCTACACCGTCTCCGAGTACACCTTCGCTGATTCCAATGAGATTGCCTCCGTCACCCAGACCGCCTGCGACAACTGCGATGTTCTGTATGTCCCCACCGACAACACCGCCGCTGCCAACACCGAGGCTATCTACAATGTGACCGCCGTGGCTGGTGTCCCCGTTATCGCGGGCGAGAGCGGCATTATGAGCGGCTGCGGCATTGCCACCCTGTCCATCAGCTACTATAACATTGGCTATACCACCGGCGAGATGGCTTATGATATCTTAGTCAATGGCGCTGATGTCAGCACTATGCAGATTCAGTATGACCCCGATGTGGTTAAACTGTACATGGCTGACCGCTGCGAGGAGCTTGGCATCACCGTGGGTGAGGATTACACTGCTTACGAGGACTAATTCTCACTAAAAAATAAGCAAAACAACGGGAAAAGGGTATTCCTTTTCCCGTTGTTTTTTGATATAATATTACTATCTATGCGTTAAAACCAATCGGGTGCGCTGGAGGCGCGATTGTGCGCATTTTACTGTTGGAGGTTGATTGGTATGAGCATAACATCCTTGCTCAACGCCCTGCCGGGGGCGTGCGCCCAGGGCATCATCTGGGGCATTATGGCCATCGGTGTTTACATTACTTACAAAATTCTGGATATGGCCGACCTGTCTGTGGACGGCACCATGGCTACCGGCGGCGCGGTCTGCGTCATTATGATAACCAACGGCTATTCCGTCTGGGTCGCTATGCTGTGTGCCTTTTTGGCGGGGCTTCTGGCGGGTCTGGTGACAGGTATATTCCATACCTTTATGGGTATCCCCGTTATTCTGGCCGGTATTCTGACGCAGCTGGGCCTGTATTCCATAAACCTCCGCATCCTGGGCATCGGTACCTCTGCCGGAACGGCCAGCAACGTGGCTGTCAGCGTGGATAAATATAATCTGCTGGTGTCGCTGCGGTATGTGCGCTCACTGGCGCTGAATAACCCCATTTTTGCAAGTCTGATCTTCCTGGTGGTCCTTATACTCATCATGTACTGGTTTTTCGGCACAGAGCTTGGCTGCTCCCTGCGGGCCACCGGCGCGAACGAGAGCATGAGCCGCGCCCAGGGCATCAACACCAATTTCAATAAGGTTCTGGGTCTGATGATTTCCAACGGCATCGTGGCCCTGGCCTCCGCGCTGTATGCCCAGTATCAGGGCTTCGCGGACGTGAACATGGGCCGCGGCGCTATCGTCATCGGTCTGGCCGCCGTCATCATCGGGGATGTTATCTTCGGCAGGATATTCCACAACTTTGCCCTGAAGCTGCTGGGTGTGGCTTTTGGCGCGATCATCTATTATCTGGTCATTCAGGTGGTGCTGTGGCTGGGGCTGAACTCCTCCGATCTGAAGCTGCTGTCCGCTTTGATTGTGGCGGTGTTCCTGGCTGTGCCCCACTGGAAGGAAAAATATTTCACCTCTGCCAAGAAGGAGGTAGACGCCAATGCTTGAGCTGCGGGATATATATAAGACCTTTAACCCAGGGACCGTGAACGAGAAACGGGCCCTGAACGGCGTGAGCCTTACGCTGAACGAAGGGGACTTTGTCACCGTCATCGGCTCCAACGGCGCGGGAAAGTCCACCTGCCTGAACGCCATTGCGGGCGTGTGGCCCGTTGACTCCGGCTCTATCATCATTGATGGAGAGGATGTGACCGGCCTTCCGGAGCATAAGCGGGCCAAATATCTTGGCCGCGTGTTCCAGGACCCCATGACCGGCACCGCCGCCACCATGGAAATTCAGGAGAACCTGGCCCTGGCTAAGCGCCGGGGAGAGAAGCGCACCCTCCGCCGGGGCATCACCAAAAAGGAGCAGGAGGAATTCAGAGAGCTTCTGAAGACACTGAACCTGGGACTGGAGGACCGCATGACAGCCCGCGTAGGCCTTCTTTCCGGCGGTCAGCGTCAGGCCCTTACGCTTTTGATGGCCACGCTGAAAAAGCCGAAGCTGCTCCTTCTGGACGAGCATACGGCCGCCCTCGATCCCAAGACGGCGGAGAAGGTCCTGGATACCACGGACGCGGTCATTCGGGAAAATCACCTGACCGCTTTCATGGTGACGCACAATATGCGGGACGCTATCGCCCACGGCAACCGTCTCACTATGATGGACGAGGGCCGCATTATCCTGGATATTGCCGGGGAGGAAAAGAGCAAGCTGACCCGGGAGGATCTGCTGGAGAAGTTCGCCGCTCTGGGAGGCAATATGGACAGTGATAAGGTGTTGCTGTCATAAAGCCCGGGGTAGGCGGACAGAGGCTCGAAATACAAATAAAACACCCTTTCCCGGATTTGGGAAAGGGTGTTTTTTCACAGTGCTGTAAAAGTATTCAGCCGCCCAGATAGGCCTTCTTGATCTCATCGCTTTGGGCGAGCTCTGCGCCGGTACCGGATACGACGATGTTGCCGGATTCAAGAACATAGGCACGGTCGGCGATCTGGAGAGCCATTTCAGCGTTTTGCTCCACCAGAAGGATAGTGGTGCCGGACTTATGAAACTCCTTGATGATGTCGAATATCTGCTCCACCAGGATGGGAGCCAGGCCCATGGAGGGCTCATCCAGCATCAGAAGCTTGGGGTGGCTCATCATGGCGCGGCCCATGGCGAGCATCTGCTGCTCGCCGCCGGACAGGGTACCGGCGATCTGGTTTTTCCGCTCCAGAAGGCGGGGGAAGTGCTGGAATACGTTGTCGAAATCCTCCTGGGGGATCTTCTTGCTGATATAGGCGCCCATCTCCAGATTTTCCATGACGGTCATCTGCAAAAAAATGCGGCGCCCCTCCGGCACATGGGCCAGACCCTTGGCAGTTAGCTTATAACAATCGGTGTGGGTGATGTCCTCATCCAGAAAGGTGATCTTGCCGGTCTTGGGGTGCATCATACCGGAAACGGTTTTCAGTGTGGTGGATTTGCCCGCGCCGTTCGCGCCGATCAGGGCCACGATCTCGCCCTCGTTTACCTCGAAGGAAATGCCCTTCAGGGCATTGATGTTGCCGTAAAATACGTTGATATTCTCGACCTTCAGCACGGTTACTTTGCCCTCCTCTTGCCAAGATAGGCCTCGATGACCACGGGGTCATTGTTTATCTCCTCCGGCACGCCCTTTGCGATAATCTTGCCGTAGTTCAATACGCAAATGCCCTCGCAGATACCCATGACCAGGTTCATGTCATGCTCGATCAGGAGCACGGCAATGTGGAACATATCCCGAATCTTGCGGATGTTCGCCATCAGGTCCTCTGTCTCGGAGGGGTTCATGCCGGCGGCAGGCTCATCCAGCAGAAGCAGACTGGGATTGGTGGCCAGAGCCCGGAGAATTTCCAGGCGACGCTGCGCGCCGTAGGGGAGCGCGCCGGCCTTTACATCGGCAACGTCCTCCATGCCGAAGATGCTCAGAAGCTCCATGGCTCGCTCACGGGCGACCCGTTCGGCCTTCCAGTAGCTTGGCAGACGCAGGATGCTGGCGGCCACGTTATAATTCATTTCGTTGCTCAGACCTACCAGAATGTTGTTGATAACGGTCATGTCATTGAACAGGCGGATGTTCTGGAAGGTGCGGGCGATGCCTCGCTTGCAGACCTGGTTTGTTTTGAGTCCGCGGGTCTCCTTGCCGTCCAGCAGGATGGTGCCGCGGGTGGGGGTATAGACGTTTGTGAGCATATTGAACACAGTCGTCTTGCCTGCGCCGTTGGGGCCGATCAGGCCGGCGATCTCCGTGCGGCCGATGGTCAGATTGAAGTCGTCCACAGCCACCAGGCCGCCGAAGTCGATACCCAGGTGATGGCACTCAAGGATGGGGGATTTGTCGATGTCCCGGGGGGGAATGAAAGCGTTGGAGGGGACAGGGGTCAGCTTGGGCTGTTCATTCATTTTTCGTACCTCCCGCCTTTTTCTTTCGTCTGAATAGTCTGCCGTTCATGATGTTTTCAATGATGCCGGTGAAGGAGAAGTCATACTGCCCCATCAGGCCGGAGGGCTTGAAGATCATCACGATGATCAGCAGCAGGGAATAGATCACCATGCGGTATTCGCTCAGGCTCTGCATTACCAGAGGCAGAGCGGTCAGCACAGTGGCTGCCACGGCGCTGCCCAGCATACTGCCCATGCCGCCCAGCACCACCATGACCAGGATGTTGATGGAGGCCATGAAGTCGAAGCTCTTGGGGAACAGGCTGCCCTGATACCCGGCATAAAGGGCTCCGGCCACGCCGGCGAAGAAAGCGGACACTGCGAAGGTAAAGACCTTGTAGTAGGTCAGGTTGATGCCGCAGGCGTCGGCGGCGATCTCATTGTCTCGGATGGACAGGATGGCCCGCCCGTGCCGGGAGTGCATAATGGTGTGTATCACATAGCAGGTGACGGCCACGGAGGCGAATACCACAAAGAACCCGGAGTACTTGGGGATATTCAGCAGGCCCGGCGTGCCGCCGGTGATGCTGGGTAGGTTGATGATGCAGATGCGTATGATCTCACTGAAGCCCAGGGTGATGATGGCCAGATAGTCGCCCTTCAGACGCAGGGCGGGGATACCGATGATGACGCCGAAAACGGCGGCAACAAGTCCTGCCACAATAAGGCCCAGCAGGATGGTCAAAAAGCTGGGCATGACGTTCTGGGTTGCCTTCCAGAACAGAGCGCCGGCGTATGCGCCCACGGCCATAAAGCCGGAGTGCCCCAGCGGAAGCTGGCCCAGATAACCTACCACCATGTTCAGACTGACAGCCAGAATGATATAAATACCGATCTGCTGGATGACGGCGGTGGTGGCCCGATTGAAGGCGCCGGCATTCATCAAGGCTGTGCCGCCGGCCAGAATGATGACAGTCAGGATAGTATTGATCAGGTACTTTGCGGGCATGGGAATGGTGCGTTCGTGTTTCATGACGGCCCTCCTTTAAACCTTTTCATTCATGGAGCGGCCCATAAAGCCGGTGGGCTTCACGAGCAGAACCACGATAAGGACCAGGTAGACAACGGCATCCGTCCAGCTGGAGAGTCCAACGGCATTCACGATGACCTCTGCCATACCGATGGCGAAGCCGCCCAGCATGGCTCCCGGGATAGAACCGATACCACCCAGAACAGCGGCCACGAAGGCCTTGATGCCCAGCAGGTAGCCGGTGGTGGGCTTCACCTGGGGCACAGAGCAGCAATACAGGATCGCGCCGATACCGGCCAGGGCTGCGCCGATGGCGAAGGTGTAGTTGATGGTGCGGTTTACATTGATGCCCATCAGCTGAGCCGCGCCCGTGTCCTCTGAAACTGCCCGCATGGCTTTGCCCATCTTTGTCTTTTGCACCAGGATGGTCAGAACGACCATGGCGATAATAGCCACAACGATGGTAACGATGGTGGTCAGGGAGACGGTAACGCCGCCGAGGGAAAAGTTCACGTTGGCGATAATTTTGGAGCTGGGGAAGCTTCTGGGGTCCGCGCCCCAGATGAGCTGGGCCAGGTTCTCCAGCAGATAGGAGACGCCTATAGCTGTGATAAGCAGGCTCAGACGGGGGGCAGAGCGCAAAGGCTTGTAAGCGACCTTCTCGATGACACATGCGAGGATCATACAGCCAAGGATGGAAAGAAGGATAGCAATGACAGGGGAGACCTGCGCACCTATCAGGAGCAACGCTATGTATCCACCAACCATGATGATGTCACCATGGGCAAAGTTCAATAGCTTGATGATGCCGTAGACCATGCTGTAGCCCAAAGCGATCAGCGCATAGATGCTTCCCAGACGCAGGCCGTTGAGCAGATGCTGAAAAACGATCATGGAGTTCACCTCTGTTTCTATAAATACCAATACCGGCCGGGGAATTAAGCCCGGCCGGACATGGATGCGGTTAAATATTAGCCGCCATAGCTGCCCCAGAAGGACTCTGCGCCATCAACAAAGGTGATGATAGCGGCGGTCTTCTGCGGATTGTTGTATTCGTCATAGGTGACGTGGCCGGTGACATAGTCACTGTCCGTAGCCGCCATGGCGTCAATGATAGCCTGAGAATACTCGGCAGTGCCGTACTCCACGCCGTCAGCCTCTGCAACGGCAATGGCATCGCACAGAATCCAAGCGGCGTCATAGCCCTGGGCGGCAAACATGCCCGGAACCTCGCCGTACTTTTCCTCATAATCGGCCAGGAACTGCTGCACCAGTTCAGAGGTGTCCTCTGCGGAGTAACCGGAGCAGTAATAAGCGCCGTTGAGGAGGGTGGCGTCGTCAATGGTGTCCACAGTGGAGGACCAGCCATCCACGCCCAGATAGGTGGCGGTGATGCCGGCGCTGGCGGCCTGGGTCACGATCAGAGCCACGTCGTTATAATAGACAGGCAGGAAGACTACGTCAGGATCAGCGGCGGCGATGTTGGCCAGCTGGCTGGAGAAGTCCACGGAACCGGAGGCATAGCTCTCATCTGCAACGATCTCGATGCCAAGAGCCTCGCACTCAGCGACAAAGTATTCATAAACGCCGGTGGAGTAGGTGTCGCCATTGTCATACAGAACAGCAGCGGTGGTGGCGCCCAGCTCCTCGGAGGCGAAGTCCGCCATGGTGGTGCCCTGGAAGGGATCGATGAAGCAGGAGCGGAACATATTGCTGTAGACCGTGTCGGTCTCCTCATCATAGGTGATGGAGACGGCAGTGGCGGAAGCGGTAATCATTGGGGTGTTGTCTGCCTGGCTCTCCACGACAACAGCGGTGCAGGGAGCGGTGGTCACGTCGCCGATGATGGCGATAGCGCCCTGGTCGAGCAGGGAGTTATAACCGGTAATGGCCTTGGTGGTGTCGCCCTCCTCGTCGTAATACACGACGCGGACAGTTTTGCCGTTGATGCCGCCGGCAGCATTCAGCTGCTCAACGTACAGGTCAACACCGTACTGCACGGCCAGGCCGTACTGGGCCACGTTGCCGGTCTGAGGGCCAAGCCAGCCGATGACGATCTCGCCGCCGTCAGCGGTCTCGGTGGTCTCCTCGGCCTCAGCGGCCTCTTCAGTCTCGGTTTCTGCTTCGGTCTCAGTGGTGGTGGAGCTGTCAGAGCTGCTGGAGCAGCCGGCGAACACGCCTACCATGAAAACCAGAACCAGCAGAAGAGCCATGATCTTTTTCATGCTTTTCATTGGGGGTTACCTCTTTCCATAAATTTTATTTCCTGCCGTTTATCCGGGCCGGGGTCATATCCCGCTGCCGGAGAGCGGCTGAAATACAAAAAACTAAAGTCTAGAGCCGTCCCTAAATGACACAGGGAGACAAGGGAAATGCTCGTC
>JAJQBY010000124.1 GCA_021203045.1 Oscillospiraceae bacterium
TTTCTGAACATTTTTTTATCGTAAAGCAATATTTGGGGTTGCCAAATTGAAAAATTTGGGCTATAATACTACATAGAAGAACGGCTTTCCGTTCGATACCGAAAATACCGTCAGCCCTCGTCCGTGACCGCTCCCAGCTCCCGCAGGGCCTCCGTCACAGCGCCGGGGTGGGATACGGTGACGGCGGCGGCTTTCGCGCCCAGGGCGGCGCATTCCTCCAGCGGCAGGCCCATGGCCAGTCCCACGGTCAGGGCGGCGGTCAGGCAGTCTCCCGCGCCGGTGGCGTCCCGCATGGGGACGGGAAAGGCGGGCTGATGCAGGAGCCTGTCCCCCTCCCCGCAGAGAAAGCCCTCCGCCCCCAGGGATACCACCACCCGCCGGACGCCGGCGCGCAGCAGCGCCCGGAGAGCGGCCTCCGGGCCGGCCAGACCGGTCAGGGCCCGGGCCTCCATGCGGTTGGCCTTCAGGGTGTGGAGCCGGGGCAGGATGGGCCGGAGCTTCGGGCATTTCACGGCGGATACGCAGTCTGCCGTCAGGGGGACGGCGGCCAGCTCCGCCAGGGCCGTCAGGGCCTCCTCCGGGAGATTGGCGTCCACCGCGGCGGCGGCGCAGCCGTTGACCGCCGGGGCAATGGCGCGGATATAGTCCCCGTCCAGGGCGGCGCACAGGCGCATATCGTTCACGGCGGCGGCCATGTCTCCCCGCTGGTCGCAGATATAGAGATAGCGGTTATTGGGCCCGTCCATCCAGCGGCACCCGTCCAGCCGGACGGCGAAGCGCTCTGCCTCCTCCCGGATGGCGGCCTCGTGCTCATCCCGGCCCAGGGGGGCGAAAAAGGCGGCCTCCGCCCCCAGCAGGGCGCAGTCCCTGGCGATGTTCCAGCCCACGCCTCCCAGGGACATGGACACCCGGCCCGGGATGGAATCCCCCGGGGTGAAGGGAGCCGACCCCCGGCCCCCGATGTCGATATTCAATGCGCCGATCACAGCGACTTTTCTTTTTTCACGTTTCATGGTATCATTGTATCGTTTGAAAGCCCATATTGCAAGGAGAAAACCATGACTATCGAAAAAGTAAAGCAGCTTTTGGAGGAAAGGGGCCTGTCCGACCGACTCCATGAGTTCGAGGCCTCCACCGCCACGGTGGAGCTGGCCGCCCGGTGCCTGGGGGTGGACCCGGACCAGATCGCCAAGACACTGTCCTTCTACTATGGGGACGGGGCGGTGCTGGTGGTGGCCGCCGGGACCCGGCGCATCGATAACCACAAGTTCAAAACCCAGTTCGGCTGCAAGGCCCGCATGCTGTCCCGGGAGGACACGGAGCGCATCACCGGCAACGCCGCCGGAGGGGTGTGTCCCTTCCTGGCCCCGGAGGGGGTGCAGGTCTGGCTGGACGTGAGCCTGAAGGACCACGATATCGTCTATCCCGCCGCCGGCAGCGCCCACAGCGGCATCGCCCTGTCCTGCGCGGAGCTGGAGGCGTTATCCGAACCCGCCGGCTGGTGCGATGTATGCAAGTAAATCAAAAAAGTCCAACTATCATCACATTTTAGGAGGTATTCATCATGGAAGAAGTATGCGAATTTCTGAAGCAGTGCGGTATTTATTACATCGCCACCTGCGAGGGGGACCAGCCCCGGGTGCGGCCCTTCAGCACCGTCCATATTTTTGAGGGGAAGCTGTATTTCCAGACCGGGAAGGTCAAGCCTGTGTCCCATCAGCTGGCCGCGAATCCCAAGGTGGAGATCTGCGGGTTCAGCAAGGGCCAGTGGGTCCGGGTGGCCGGCACCGCTGTAGAGGACCCCAGCCTGGAGGCCCAGGAGAGCCTGCTGGCGGCCTATCCCTCGCTGAAGGGGAAATACGCCCCCGGGGACGGGAACAACCAGGTGTTCTATCTGAAGGACGCGACCGCCACCTTCACCGCCCACGGCAAGGAGCCTAAGGTAGTCACCTTCTGATATTCCGGCATTTCTGGAGAGAGGCACATGAAAACCTATTGGTCGCTGTTCAAAACATTTTTTAAGATCGGCCTGATCACCTTCGGCGGGGGGTACGCCATGCTGCCCATCCTCCGCCGGGAGGTGGTGGAAAACCACGGCTGGTGTACGGAGGAGGAGCTGGGGGACTATTACGCCATCGGCCAGTGCACCCCCGGTATCATCGCCGTGAATACCGCCACCTTCATCGGCTATAAGCAGAAGGGCCTGCCCGGGGGCATCGTGGCCACCTACAGCCTGACCCTGCCCAGCTTTATCATCATCCTGCTGATTGCCGCGCTGCTGCAAAATTTCGCGGAATACCCCGTGGTGCAGAACGCCTTCATGGGTATCCGCGTGGCGGTGACGGTGCTGATCGCCGGGGCGGTGGTGAAGCTGTTCAAAACCTCCGTGAAGGATAAGCTCACCCTGATCATATTCCTGATCGTGCTGGCTCTGGCCGTGGCCACGGGCCTGTCCCCGGTGCTGATCGTGGTGGCGGCGGGGGTGGCCGGCGTGGTCATCCAGTCTGTGAAGGGAGCGAGGGAGCGGAAATGATGATCTATCTTCGCCTTTTCTGGGAATTTTTCAAGGTGGGGCTGTTCTCCGTGGGAGGCGGCCTGGCCACTCTGCCCTTCCTCAATGAGATGGGCCCCCGCACCGGCTGGTTCACCGCCCAGCAGGTGGCGGATATGCTGGCCGTGTCCGAGTCCACCCCCGGGCCCATCGGCATCAACATGGCGGTGTATACGGGCTATACCGTGGCCGGGATAGGGGGCAGCGCCTGCGCCCTGGCGGGGGAGGTCACCCCCAGCATCATCATTATCCTCATCATTGCCGCCTTTTTAAAGGCGTTCCGGGACAATCGCTATGTCCAGGGGGTGTTCTATGGCATCCGCCCGGCATCCACGGCCCTGATCGCCTCCGCCGGGCTGACCGTGGCCGCCGGTGCGCTCTTAAATACCGCCGCCTGGGCGGGCCTTGCCAGCGTGGGCGCCGTCATCCAGTGGCCCGCCGTTATCCTGGCCGCCGTGCTGGCGGTCATATACATCCGCTTTCAGAAGCTCCATCCCGCCTTCCTCATCCTGATCGGCGCCGCCGCCGGGATACTGTACGGGCTGGTGTAATGCACAAACAGCGCCGATTTATTTTTCTTTGCAGATTATCCTTGACGAACCATGCTTTTTGTGCTATCCTCTGTGGGCCAAGAGAAAATTTCATATTGGAGCCAAAAAAGGAGCAATACCAACCATGAAAAGTCGTATTCTCGCCCTTATTCTGGCGGCCCTCATGACAGCGGCACTCTGCGGATGCGGAGGCGGCGAGTCAGCCCAGGGGGACACAGCGTCAGAGACGGCTGATACCGAAGCCACCGCAACGGCGGCGGAGGACACAGCCGAGGAAAGCACCGGCTCCACCGGCGAAGCCGTCTACGGAGGAGAGATCACCGTGGGCATCGCCGCAGAACTGGACAGCAGTCTTGACCCGCACGTTTCTTCGTCGCTGGCAGGAACCAGAGAGGTCCTATTCAATATCTTTGAAGGGCTCGTAAAGCCCGACACAGAAGGAAATCTCATCCCCGCCGTCGCCGAAAGCTACACCGTGAACGAAACCGCTGACGTATATACCTTCACCCTGCGTGAGGGCGTCAAGTTTCACAACGGAGAAACGGTAACGGTCGGGGATGTCGTATATTCGCTGACCAGAGCTGCGGGTCTGGACACCGGGGAGCCCTTTATGAGCACCCTGTCCGGCATCGCCAGCGTGGAGGCCACGGACGACAGCACCATCGTCGTCACCCTGTCCGCACCGGACACGGAATTTCTGGCCTATATGACCGCCGCCATCATCCCGGAGGGGAACGACCCCGATGAGGAGCTGATCGGCACCGGTCCGTTCAAATTCGTCTCCCGCACCGTGCAGGAGAACGTAGTCATCGAAAAATTCGATGAATACTGGGGCGAGGAGCCCTATCTGGACAAGGTCACCTTCCAGGTCATCGAGGACAGCCAGACCATGGTCATGAGCCTCCAGTCCGGGGCCATCGATATGGCCGCTCATCTGGATGCCAGCCAGGCGGCCCAGCTGGACGGGCTGACCGTGCTGGAGGGCAGCATGAACCTGGTGCAGGCCCTGTATCTCAATAACGCCGTGGAGCCCTTCGATAACATCCTTGTCCGGCAGGCCCTGAGCTACGCCATCGACAAGTATGAGATCATCGACCTGGCCGGAGACGGCTACGGCACCGCCCTGGGCAGCAGCATGTATCCCGCCTTCGCCAAGTACTTTGACGAGAGCCTGACCAATTATTATGAGACCGATATCGAGAAGGCCAGGGAGCTGCTGGCAGAGGCCGGGTATGAGGACGGCTTCACCTTCACCATCGCGGTGATCTCCAGCTATACCCCCCATGTGAACGCCGCCCAGGTCATCGTGGAGCAGCTCAAGGAGATCGGCGTGACCGTGGAGATCGAGCAGATGGACGCCTCCACCTGGTACTCCGACGTATACCAGGGCAAGGATTTCCAGGCCACCATCAACGGCTTCGACGCCTCCACCCTGACCGCCTCCGCCATGCTCTCCCGCTTCACCAGCACCAGCAGCAAGAACTTCATCAGCTTCTATAACGATGAGTACGACGCGGCCTATGCCGAGGCGGTAGCCACGGTGGACGAGGCCACGCAGATCGACCTGTTCAAGCAGTGCCAGACCATCCTCACGGAGCAGGCGGCCAACGTCTACATCCAGGACCTGGCGGAATTCGTGGCCATGCAGTCGAACGTGGGCGGATATGAATTCTATCCCCTGTACGTCATGGATATGTCCACGGTCTATCTCATTGGATAAAAGGTGCGCTATATACTGAAAAAAACCGGGGTACTGCTCGTCACCCTGCTTGTCATATCCCTTCTGGCCTTCCTGGCCTTCCAGATCATTCCCGGGGACCCCACCGCCCGCCTTCTCGGCACCGACTATACGCCGGAGCGGGCGGAGGCCCTGCGGGAGGAGCTCGGCCTGACCGGAAACGTCTTTGTGCGATACTGGAAATGGCTCTCCGGCTTCGTCACGGGGGATATGGGGACCAGCTACAGCTATTCCATGCCGGTCAGCGAGGTCATCCATGGGAAGGTCGCCGTCACGGCGGCCCTGTCCCTGATGGCCTGGCTGATGGTGATGGTCATCAGCATACCTCTTGGCATAACGCTGGCCCGCTATCAGGGCAGCCGGGCAGACCGGGCGTTCGTGGCCATGAACCAGGTGTTCATGGCCATTCCGCCGTTCTTTCTGGGGATACTGTTCACCTATGTGTTCGGGCTGGTGCTGAAGCTTTTCGTGCCCGGCTCCTTTGTGAGCTTCTCGGACAGCTTCTTCGGCTGCCTGGGCTATCTGGTGTTCCCGGCCCTGGCCATCGCCATCCCCAAGGCGGCCATGGTCACAAAGCTGCTTCGCTCGTCCATCCTCGCCCAGATGGACCAGGACTATGTCCGCACGGCGTACAGCCGGGGAAACTCCCGCTGGGGAGTGATACGGGGCCATGTGCTGCGAAACGCCCTTCTGCCGGTGGTGACCTTCCTGGCCATGACCCTCGCGGATATCGTGGCCGGGTCCATCGTCGTGGAGCAGGTGTTCGCCCTGCCGGGCCTGGGGCGGCTGCTTCTTTCAAGCATCAGCAACCGGGATTATCCCGTGGTGCAGTGCATCGTGGTGATGATCTCCTTTGTGGTGGTGTTCATGAACTATCTGTCGGACATCGTAACCCAGTATATCGACCCGCGTGTGCGGCTGAACTAGGCTCATTTTGATAAAAAGCGAGCTTTTTATCAAAATGAAGGGGGTAGCGGCCCGACCCGCGCACTCGGCGTCCGCCAATGGCGGCCACCTCGCACACTCCCGGGCCGAGAAGAATTTTTTGCCACGTACACGCCGCGGCAAAAAATGATCCAACTTTATTTGCGCCTGCGGGCGCAAACTCTGCGAGGCCCTTTTCATTCAGAAACGGTTCTCTTTTACTGCGATATGATAACTTCCAGAAAAAACAAGACATTCCGGGCCGGGGCGGTCATTACGGCGGTCATGCTCCTTATCATCCTGGTGGGGGCCTTCTGGACGCCCTATGACCCCAACGCCATGGACGGCTCCGCCAAGCTCCAGCCCCCCAGCCTCGCCCATCTGCTGGGGACGGATAACTTCGGCCGGGACATCTTCTCCCGGGTGGTGGAGGGCGCCGGGGCCACCTTCGTCATCGCCGCCGCCACGGTGGCCATCGGCCTGGTGGCGGGTATGATCATCGGCGGCCTGACCGGGTATTACGGGGGACCGCTGGACGAGATACTCATGCGCATATGCGACGCCATCGCCGCCTTTCCCAGCATCCTGCTGGCCCTGGTGTTGATCGCCCTGTTCGGCTCCGGCCGGTATAAGATCATCCTGGCCCTGGGGCTGCTGTTCATCCCCAGCTTTTCCCGCATCGTCCGCTCGGAGGTGGCGAAGCAGAAAAGCATGGACTATGTGCGTAGCGCAAAGCTCATGGGCGTGGGGGATATGCGCATCCTGTTCGTCCATATCATGCCGAACATCCTGCCGGTGCTGCTCTCCACGGTGGCCATCGGCTTCAATAACGCGGTGCTGGCGGAGGCCTCCATGAGCTATCTGGGCGTGGGTGTCCAGCCTCCGGACGCCAGCCTCGGCCGCATGCTCAGCGAGGCCCAGACCTATCTCATGTCCGCCCCGTGGTACGCCGTTTCCGTGGGCCTCGCCATCATCCTGCTGGTGCTGGGCTTCGGCCTTCTCAGCGACGGCCTGGGAGGGCAGTACGATGCTTGAGATACGGGATCTGCATGTAAAATTCCTCTCCACCGGCCGGGAGGCCGTGGGGGGCATAGACCTGACCATGGCCCCCGGGGAGCGACTGGGCCTGGTGGGGGAGTCCGGCTCCGGCAAGACCGTCACGGCCATGGCCGTATCCGGCCTGATCGAGCGGAACCGGGTGGAGATGTCCGGCCAGGTGCTGTTCGAGGGGCGGGACCTGCTGAGCTGTCCCCGGCAGGAGCTGCGGGCCGTCCAGGGGCAGGATATCGGCGTGGTGTTTCAGGAGCCCATGACCAGCCTGAACCCCCTTATGAAGGTGGGCCATCAGGTGGAGGAGGTGCTGCGGCTCCATACGGCCCTGTCCCCCGGGGAGCGGCGGGCTAAGGCCCTGGAGGCCATGGAGCAGGTGGGCCTGCCCGACCCGCCGGGGACCTATGAGAAATATCCCCATCAGCTCTCCGGAGGCCAGCGGCAGCGGGCCATCATCGCCTCCGCTATGGTGATACACCCGAAGCTCCTCATGTGCGACGAGCCCACCACCGCCCTGGACGTGACGGTGCAGGCCCAGATACTGGCCCTGCTGGGGGATATAAGCCGCCGATACGGGGTGGGGATACTGCTGATAAGCCATGACCTGTCCGTGGTGCGCCGCCTGTGCGAGAGCGTGGCGGTGATGTACCGGGGCCGGATTGTGGAGCGGGGGCGGACGGAGGACGTGTTCCAAAGCCCCCGGGACGAATACACCCGGCGGCTCATCGCCGCCATACCCACGAGGAAGCGCCATGAATGAACCTGTGCTGGAAGTGAAGGACCTGTCCGTGACCTATACGGACAAAAACGTCTTTGGCCTGGGCCGCACCTTCCGGGCGGTGGAGAACGTCTCCTTCCAGGTGCGGCAGGGGGAGATACTGGGCCTGGCGGGGGAGTCCGGCTGCGGCAAGTCCACCCTCTCCAAGGCCATATTGGGCATGCTGCCCCCGGCGGCGGTTCAGGGCCAGATCGTCCACCATACCAAGCGGCCCCAGATGGTGTTTCAGGACCCTGCCAGCAGCCTGAACCCCTCCAAGACCATCGGCTGGATACTGGAGGAGCCCCTGCGGGCCTTCGGCAAATACGACGCCCCGGAGCGGAAGCGCCGGGTGCTGGATATGCTGGAGCGGGTGGGCCTGGAGCGGGACTATGCCTCCCGCCGGCCCAGGGAGCTTTCCGGGGGCCAGCGGCAGCGGGTGTCCATCGCCGTGGCCCTGATACAGCGGCCCCGCTTCATCGTGGCGGACGAGCCGGTCTCCGCCCTGGACGTGACCATCCAGGCCCAGATACTGGACCTGCTGTGGGACCTGCGGCGGGAGCTGGACCTGAGCTATCTGTTCATCAGCCATGACCTGAACGTGATCTATTCCATCTGCGACCGGGTCATGGTCATGGAGTCGGGCCATATCATCGAGGAAGGGCCGGTGGAGCAGGTATACGACCACCCGCAGCAGGAATACACCAAAAAGCTCCTCCGGGCGGTGCGCTGATGGAATACGCCCGCGTGGTCCCCGCCCGGTTCATCGACCGGCCCAACCGCTTCATCGCCCGTGTGGAGCTGGACGGGCGGACGGAGACCGTCCATGTGAAAAATACAGGCCGCTGCCGGGAGCTTCTCACCCCCGGCGCGGCCGTTTATCTCTCCGATTCCCTGGCCGCCCCCGGCGGCGGCAAGCGCAAGACCCGCTATGACCTGGTGGCCGTGGAAAAGGGGGGACCGGCTCATCAATATGGACAGCCAGGCCCCCAACGCCGCCGCTCTGGAATATCTGCGCTCCGGGGCCCTGTTCCCTCTGGACGCCGTCATCCGGCCGGAGCTGACCTGGGGGGACAGCCGGTTCGACTTTGGCATCTATACCCCCGCCCTGGCGCTGCTGGAGGTGAAGGGGGTCACCCTGGAGCGGGACGGGGCCGTCCTGTTCCCGGACGCACCCACCCAGCGGGGGACAAAGCATCTGCGGGAGCTGGCCGCCTATCCCGGGGAGAGCTATGTGTTGTTCGTCATCCAGATGGAGGGCGTGCAATACTTCGCTCCCAATCGGGAGACCGACCCCGCCTTCGCCCAGGCCCTCCGGGCCGCCCGGGACGCCGGCGTCCATATCCTGGCCCGGGACTGCCGCGTCACCCCGGACAGCATGCTCGTGAACGCCCCCGTGGAGGTGCGGATATAGGGCTACGAATTGACTTTAAAATTCCGTTATAGTATTATAACTTGATGTATAGGTAAGGGAGGGCCGACCATGAGGGGACTGTCGATTGTTTTTGGCATTCCGATCATAGGAATGGCGATATGTGCTTTTCTGTTTAGCTGCGGACTTTTTACAGTGCTGTTCGTTGCAGATGGAAAAGCCCGAGAACTTTCCAAAGCATGGATGACCATATGGATAGCGTTTGGTGTGGTGCTGAGCCTAGGTGGGGTGGGATATTTCGGGGTTGCCGTAATTATGACTGCGGTGCAGGCCGGTGTTCCTGGAATAATTGTCGGCATTCTTCTATGCGTTGCCGGCTTCCTGTTGGGGATGAAGCTTGTGAAAGCGGTTTATCAGGCCCCGTTAAGGAAACGCATGAAGCAAAATTCATTGCTGAAAAAGGCGATCAAGGCTGTGCGGTCTGCCAAAGCCAATTATGTTATCCTATGTTATGACGGGATACGCATCATAAAGGATACGAAGCAGCCCGAATTTCCGGTGATCGGGGATGTTTCCTGCCGCTTTGAGAGTGAATTCAAAACGTTCAGCAAACCATTGACATCTTACAGGAGCGTCACCGGTGCGGAAGCTTTTGAGGATATTGATTTTGCTGAAAACGGATACCAGCGAATGGATGATGAGCGGATGGAGATCGCTGTTAAGATTATAAGAAATGCACTGCATGGATATAGGATAACATCTAAAAAAGCCTATAAAAACTATAAACATCCGGATGTATCTTACATAGCGGGGGACTCTTATACGCTGGTGAACGGACAGCCTGTAGGAATGGGAGCGCATGGCGCGGTGGAGAAAGGACGGACGGATCGTAAACTGATTGACAGCTATTACATCTTGTCTAGGGACAGGCTGACCAGTAAACAAAAAGGGACAAGTAAAAAAATAAAGTCATCCTCCCTTCGTACGTGGTGACCTTTATAATCAGCAGAGTGCGGCAGCGTTTCGGGCTGCCGCACTTTTTTCGGATATCCGGGATATGCTTATTGCTCCAGCCTGGCGCACAGGTCGTGGAGGGCGTCGGTCAGGGCCTCCTCATAGGTGGGATGGGGGCGCATGGCGTGAAGCATCTGGCGGGCGGTCAGATGATCGGCGATGGCGCCGCTGAGCTGGGAGATCATGTCCGTGCTGTTCAGGCACATGAGATGGGCCCCCAGGAGCTGACCGGTCCGGGCGTCCGCCACCAGCTTCATAAAGCTGCGGCCCGCCTCCGCCAGCAGGGTCCGGGCGTTGCCGTCCATGACGCATTTGCCCACCTTCACCGGGATGCCTGCGGCCTTGGCCTCCGCCTCCGTCATGCCCACGGTGGCGATCTCCGGCCGGCAGTAGATGCAGCTGGGCACCAGATCAAGGTCCGTCAGGCACTCCACGCCGCAGAGCATCTCCACGCAGGCCGTGCCCTGGGCCGCCGCCACATGGGCCAGCTGATACCGGGAGGACACGTCCCCCACTGCGTAGACGCCGGGGATGCTGGTGCAGAACTGACTGTCCACATGGAGGCTCCGGCCGTCCGTCTCCGGCTCCAGGCCCTCCGCGAACAGCCCCTCGTGATAGGGCCGCCGCCCGATGGCGCAGAGCACGGCCTATCCCGTGACGCCGCCGGGCTGACCCTTGGCGGTGAAGTGAACGGTCAGACCGTCCGCCGCCTGCTCCACCCGCTCCACCATGGCGCCCGTATATACCTGCACGCCCTGCCCGTATATACCTGCACGCCCTGCTTTTTCATGCCCATGGCCAGATTCTGGCCCAGCTCCCGGTCCAGGGTGGGGAGCAGCCGGTCCAGTCCCTCTATGATGGTCACCTGACAGCCCAGGTCCGCATAGAAGGTGGCGAACTCCACCCCTATGACCCCGCCGCCGATGATGACGATGGAGCGGTAAAGATGGTCTGTCCCCTGCAAGAGCTCGTCAGAGGTCATGACCCCCTCCAGCTCCAGCCCCGGGATAGGGGGCCGGGCGGGCACGGAGCCGGTGGCGATCAGGATGTTGTCCCCGGTATGGACCGATACGGTCCCGTCCGCCCCGGTCACCTCCACGGTGTTCGGCCCGGTGATGCAGGCGTGGCCCCGCAGGAGGGGGACTCTGGCCTTTTTCAGCAGGCTCTCTATCCCGGCGGACAGGGTCTCCGATACATGGCGCTTATAGGCGAAGATCTCGCCCATGTCCGCCCGAGCCCCCCGGACGTGGATGCCCAGGTCTCCGCTGTGGGTGGCGCTGTGGTATACGTCCGAGGCGTGGAGCAGGGTCTTTGCCGGGACGCAGCCCCGGTTCAGGCAGGTGCCTCCCGCCTCCCGGCTCTCCACGATGGCGGTGTTCATCCCCAGCTGGGCCGCCCGCAGGGCTGCGCTGTAGCCCCCCGGACCTGCGCCGATGACGATGAGCTGATAGTCGTTCATAGGTGTCGCTCCTTGTGAGATATGTCAGATGCTCTGCGCCTCCAGAAGGGCGCAGATGTCCGTCCCGTGGGGGACGGCGGCTCCGGCGATGGCAGCCTCCAGCTCCGGCAGGACGAAGCGGCAGCCGGTGACGGCCGCCTCCAGCCGGGGGGCCAGCTCCCATTCCATGGCGTCCGTCCATACGGCGCAGTGCCGGACGATGCCGTCCCGGGCGGACAGCTCCAGCCGCAGCTCCCCCCAGGGCCATCGCCCCTGGCAGGAGAAGCTGAAGGGCAGCCGGGGGCCGAAGCGCCATTCCCAGCTCCGGTTGCGCCGGAGCAGGACCTCTATGGCGTCCCCGTCCAGCCGCTCCGGGGGGACGGGCTCCGCCGCCGGGCCGTATACCCGGCCGAAGGCCGCGGTCATGGCCTCCTTCAGGGCGGGGACGGTGATGTCCGGCTGCAATGCCGACAGGTTCACCACCCTGGCCCGGACGGAGTCTACCCCCTTGGCCGCCAGCTTGGCGGGGGAGGGGGCCAGATACCGGCCCATCCGCTCCATATCCACGTCCACCAGCAGCGTGCCGTGGTGATAGGAGCGGCCCCGGTTGTGATAAAAGGCGCTGCCGGAAAACTTCCGGCCCTCCGCCGTCAGGTCGTTCCGGCCGGACAGCTCCGCCGGTACGCCCAGGCTCCGGCAGGCGGTCAGGATGACCCGGGTCTGCTTTTCCGGGTCGTAGTCCTCCGTGGGCAGCAGAAAGGTGAAATTCAGGTTTCCCAGGTCGTGGAACACCGCCCCGCCTCCGGAGAGGCGGCGGGCCAGCGTCCCGCCCTCCTCCTCCAGCAGGGTCACCCGGCATTCCTTCCAGGGGTTCTGGTTCCGGCCGATGACCACCGTGCGCTGGTTCTGCCACAGATAAAGGATGCACTCCCCGGGCTGAAGGGTCTCCAGAAGCTGCTACTCCACGGCCAGATTATAATGGGGGTCGAAGCCCCCGGCTTCGTAAAGATACAGCCGCTCCGTCATGCCTCCTCCCAGCGGAGGACGGGATTCCGGGAGGCCCGCACCTCGTCCGGACGGCCGATCTGGGCGTGATGGGGCGCGGCGTGCATATATGCCGGGTCGGTGTGACCCAGGTCGTAGAGCCGGCGGAATATCTCCGCCGCCCAGTCCAGGGTCTCCTTGCTCTCCGTCTCCGTGGGCTCCAGCATCAGGGCCTCGTGGACGATCAGGGGGAAGTACATGGTGGGCGGGTGCATCCCGTAATCGATCAGGGATTTCGCCACGTCCAGGGCGGATACGCCGGTCTCCTTCTTATAGGACGACAGGTCGAGCACGAACTCGTGCATGCACACCCGGTCATAGGCGGGGCGGAAGGTGCCCTTTATCCGCTCCATGAGATAGTTGGCGTTCAGCACCGCATTTTGGGCCGCCTCCGGGATGCCCTCCCGGCCCAGGCTCATCAGATAGGTCAGGGCCCGGACGACGATCAGGAAATTCCCGTGGAAGGCGCGGACCTGGATGTGTCCCGGCTCCTCCGCCAGGGCGGAATGGGGCAGGAATTCCGCGAGAAACGCCTTGCAGCCCACGGCTCCGGCCCCGGGTCCGCCGCCGCCGTGGGGGGTGGCGAAGGTCTTGTGCAGATTCATGTGGATGCAGTCGAAGCCCATGTCCCCGGGGCGGACCACGCCCATGACGGCGTTCAGGTTGGCCCCGTCATAGTAGCACAGGCCCCCGGCCTGATGGACCAGGCGGGTGATCTCCAGGATGTTCTCATCGAACAGGCCCACGGTGTTGGGGTTTGTGAGCATGAGCCCGGCGGTATCGTCCCCCAGGACGGCCTTGAGGGCCTCTATATCCACGCACCCGTCCGGGGCGGAGGGGACGTTCACCACCTGATAGCCGCACATGGCGGCGGTGGCGGGGTTGGTGCCGTGGGCGGAGTCGGGGACGATGATCTTCGTGCGGCCCGTGTCCCCCCGGCTGTCGTGATACTGCTTTATCAGCAGCACGCCGGTGAACTCCCCGTGGGCTCCGGCGGCGGGCTGGAAGGTCATGGCGTCCATGCCGGATATCTCCCGCAGATAGCGGGCGGCGGTGTCCAGCGCCTCCCGGCAGCCCTTCACCGCGCTCTCCGGCGCCAGGGGATGTATGCCGGTGAAGCCGGGCAGAGCGGCCATGTCCTCGTCGATGCGGGGGTTATATTTCATGGTGCAGGAGCCCAGGGGATAGAACCCGCAGTTGACCCCGTGGACCCGCTGGTTCAGCTCCGTATAGTGGCGGGACAGGTCCACCTCGCTAAGCTCCGGCAGGGGGAGGGGCTCCTCCCGCCCGAAGCCCTCCGGCACGGGGACATAGTCCACGTCGCACCGGCCCAGGATATCGCACCGGCGGCCCGGCACGCTCTTTTCAAACAGCAGCTTCATTTTGCAAGCACCTCCCTTACCACAGCGGCGGTCTCGTCCAGGCTTTGGCGGGAGACCTTTTCCGTGGCGCACCACAGTATGCCCTCCTCGATGGGCAGGCCCCCCAGGATGCCCCGGGCCTCCAGGGCGGACAGTATCTCCCCGCCCCTGGGGGCGGTGGTGACGAATTCCTGATAGAAGGGGCCGGGATACACCAGCTGGATTCCCTCGATGGCGGTGAGGGCCTCCGCCAGATAATGGGCCTTGGCCATGGACTGGCGGGCGGCCTCCTTCAGACCCTCCGGCCCCATGGCGGCCAGATATACGGCGGCGGTCAGGGCGCACAGAGCCTCGTTGGAGCAGATGTTGCTGCTGGCCTTCTCCCGCCGGATGTGCTGCTCCCTGGCCTGGAGGGACAGGACGAAGCAGCGCTCCCCGGCGCTGTCCACGGTCTGGCCCACGATGCGGCCGGGCAGGCGGCGCATGTATTTTTTCGTGGTGGCCATAAAGCCCAGATAGGGCCCGCCGAAGCCCAGGGGCAGGCCCAGGCTCTGGCCCTCGCCCACGGCCACGTCCGCCCCCTGCTCCGCCGGGGTCTTCAAAATGCCCAGGGAGATGGGGTCGCAGCCCATGACGTACATGGCCCCGGCCTGATGGACCAGCTGCCCCAGGGCCGCCCCGTCCTCCAGCAGGCCGAAGAAGTTGGGCTGCTGGACGTAGAAGCTGGCCACCTCCGGCCCCAGCATGGCCTCCAACGCCTCCGGGTCGGTTTTACCGTCCTTCGCGGGGACGATGCGCAGCTCCTCCCCGGCTCCGTAGCAATAGGTGCGCACGGTGTTGATGGTGTCCGGATTCGCGGCGGCGGAGATCAGGGTCACCCGGCGCTTTCTGTCCCGGCACATGGCGGCGGCCTCCGCCGCAGCGGTGGCCCCGTCATATACGGAGGCGTTGGATACCTCCATGCCGGTGAGCTGGCAGATCATGGTCTGATATTCAAAAATGGACTGGAGCACGCCCTGGCTCATTTCCGCCTGATAGGGGGTATAGGCGGTGAGAAACTCCTCCTTGGAGGTGACGGAGCGGACGATGCTGGGAATGTAGTGGTCATAGGCCCCCGCCCCCCGCAGGATGGCGTCGAAGCGGATGTTCTTCTCCGCCATGGCGGTCACGGCCCGGCTTACCTCCAGCTCGCTCATCCCCTCCGGGATGTCCAGGGGCTCTGTCAGGAGCATTTCCTCCGGCACGTCCCGGTATAGCTCCCGCCAGTCGCTCATCCCCAGAGCCTCCAGCATTTCCCGGCGCTGAGCGCCGGTGGACGGCACATAGCTCATCTCAGCCTTCTTCCCCGCACTGGGCACAGAAGGCCTCATATTCCGCCGCGTCCAGCATCTCCTCCGTGCCGCTGACGCTCTCCACCTTGATGAGCCAGGCGTCGTAGGGGTCCTGATTCACCAGCTCCGGGCTGTCGAGCAGGGCCTCGTTCACGGCGCATACCACGCCGGTCACAGGGCTGACCAGATCGCTGACCGCCTTGACGGATTCGATGTCCCCGAAGGGCTCCCCGGCCTGGACCTCGTCCCCCTCCTGGGGGAGGTTTATGAACACCACGTCGCCCAGAGAATCCTGGGCATAATCGGAAATGCCGACGACGGCCGCGCCGTCCTCCGTGCGGAGCCATTCATGGCTCCTGGAATATTGCAGCTCAGAGGGGAAATTCATGGTATTGGTCTCCTTTTTACAATAAATTTTGAAGTATTTAAAGAATTATTTTAAAATCCTATTTTGCTGATAAGGGATTCCAGCGCGGCGTTGAATTCCGGGCCGTCGAAGCAGTAGTGCATTTTTGTGAAGCCCTCCCGCAGGCGGGATACATCCTGGGATACGTCTCTGTTACGCAGGATGCAGTCGGCCATCAGCTCCGCCAGCTGATCGAACTCCCGGGGGCCGAAGCCGAAGCGGGTCATCTCGCTCACGCCCATGCGCAGGGCACCGGAGGCGGTGAAGCCCTCCTCGTCCGGGGTGGCCTGGTAGTTTACGATGATGTTGTTCTCCTCCAGCCGCCGGGCGATATCCGCTCCTGCGCCGTAGCCCACGGATACGATGACCTGGTGGGTCTCGGTGTAGTCCATGGCCGGGTCCCCGGCCACGTCCAGACCCTGGGCCTTCAGGGCCCTGGCGAAGTGCTTGGCGTTTGCGACGACGGCGGACTGGTATTCGTCCCGGAAGGCGTTCATCTCATAGGCGGCCATCAGCAGGCCCAGCTGGGTGCCCAGGTGATGGTTGGATACGCTGCCGGGGAAGGCCCGCGTCTCGATGGTCTCCCACAGGCCGTATTTCAGCTCCTCCTTCTCGTAATTCACGGCGATCACCCCCCCGCTGGGGGCCGAAGAAGGTCTTGTGGGTGGAGCCGGTGACGATCTCCGCGCCGTCCGCGAAGGGGTCCTGGAAGTGGGGTCCGGCGATGCCCAGCACATGGGCCATGTCGTACATGATGGTGGTGGGGATGTTCTGCTCATCCACGAACCGGCGTATCTCCGCCACCGGCTCCCGCCGCAGCACCATGCTCTTGCCGAAGATGATAAGCTCCGGGCGGTACTGGTCGATGACCTTTTTGGTCTCCTCCACGTCGATCTTGAAAATATCGTCCTTGCAGACCGGGAAGTTCACCACGGCGCTGCGCTCCGTCACCGGGTCGATGGCGATATAGTCGTGGAGCGCTCCCATGGGCTGGGCGGACAGGTGGCCCCCCTTGATGATGTGGTTATTCAGCACGTAGCCCAGACGCCGGGGGGTGTGCTTTTTGTCCAGACGGTTTTTCCAGTCCATCAGGGCGGAGAAGGCCACGGTGTTGGCCATCTGGCCGCTGGTGGCCCGGGTTTCCACCTGGGTGCAGCCGAAGTATTTTTTCAGCTCCTCCGTCAGCAGCTGCTCCACCTCGTCGATGAAGCCGGTGCCCTGGTAATAGAATATGTCCTTGTCATAGAAGGATTTGATCTTTTTGTGCTCCGCATACCGGCAGGAGGGGTCGGAGGCGGCGAGCATCTGCACCGCCCGGCTGGGGGTGTTCTCCGAGGGGATCAGGTTCACGCACAGCCGCTGCCGCCACAGGTGGTTCTCCTCCGCCCGCTTCAGCAGGGATACGGCCCGGGCCTTAGCGGTTCCCTCATCTCTTTTTTTCCCCCGCCAGATCTACCCCATAGAGGATGGGCCGGGCGAAGGGGGGCGCGTCCGTGCGCATATGGCAGGCCGGGATGGCGGCCCGGACCCGCTTGCCCCGGATATCCACCTCCACGATGTCGTCCTCCAGCACGTCGCTGGCGATATAGGCGAGACCGATGGCCCGCTTGCCCGTGTCCTCCGTGATGACGGTCTCCAGCCCCTCGCCCTCGGCGCGGTAATAGGGGACCATGGTGCCGCTGGTGACCCAGCCGATCTGCTCATCGCCCCGGTATACGGGCATGCCCGCCCGCATGACCCCCCCGGTCGATCAGGGCGATGGGCCGGATGCTCCTGGGCAGCGCGGCCATATCGGAGAAGTCCCGGTTCTGGATGCGGCAGAAGGCCGCGTTCTGGGCTTCCAGCGCCGTCCGGCCGATGTAATCCCCCTTCTGAGGGGAGAAGCTGACGGCGAATTTCGCGAGAGGCACGGCGAAAATAGGCATGGGCTGCCCATCCGGGTCAAGGCCCATCTCGTGGCCGTAAAGGGGCATCCCCGCCTCCAGACGCAGGGTGTCCCTGGCCCCCAGACCGGCGGGCCTGGCCCCCAGCTGGCACAGCCGGTCCCACAGCCAGGCCGCGTCCTCCGAGGCGGTATACAGCTCATAGCCCAGAGGCTCCCCGGTATAGCCCGTCCGGGCGGCCCGGACGGTGTGCCCCTCCAGGGTGACGGTACCCAGGGCGTTTTTCATGGGCTCCGTGATGGCTGCGCCCCCCGGAGAGGGTGAGCAGCAGCTCCTTGCTTTTCGGGCCCTGCAGGGCGATGGCGGCCCACTGAGAGGTGATATTGGTGATGGTGCAGTCGAAGCCTGCGATCGCCTCCGTCAGATGGGCCAGGTCCTTTTCCGTGTTGGCGGCGTTCACCACCAGCAGAAAGCGGTCCTCCTCGAAGCGATAGAGATAGGCGTCGTCCACGGCGCTGCCGTCCGGGGCGGGGATGATGCAGTACTGGGCCTTTTCCGGGTCCAGCCCCGCCACGTTGCTGGTCAGGACGTGCTGCAAAAAGGCCACCCTGTCCGGCCCCTCGATCAGCAGCCGCCCCATGTGGGACACGTCGAACAGGGAGCAGAAGCGCCTGGTATAAAGATGCTCGGCAATGATGCCGGTGGGGTACTGGATGGGCATTTCCCACCCGCCGAAGTCCACCATGGTGGCTCCCGCCGCCACATGGGTGTCGTACAGCTGCGTGCGTTTCAGTTCGCTCATAGCATGTTCCTCCTGAATAACCTGTACAGAATTGTAAAAAGTCTCGCAGACTACCGCCCACAGGCGGTGTGCAACGCGCAACCGTGCGCAGCACGGCTCTTGGCGCGTGTAGTTTGCGCCCGCAGGCGCAAATAAAATTAAATCATTTTTTGCCGCGGCGTGTACGTGGCAAAAAATTCTTCTCGGCCTGAGAGTGTGCGAGCGTAGCGAGTGCGCGGGTCAGGCCGATTCATCATTCATCTGCGATTTTATCGCAGATGAATGATGAATATAAAAAGGCGGAGACACCAAGCCTGTTCGCTCGATGTCTCCGTTGCTTGACCTGAGAGATTCCCCGCCGGTTTATACGGGTTGCTCCTTCGGTGTGCGGGACGCCGGATGGTAGCCCCGCCCTATTCAGAGTATCGTCCCGACCCGGTCCTTTTGCCTGAGAGTTGTTTGTCCCCTTCGGCGCCGTGTGTCCACGGTCTCTCCCGAGCCGATCATCCGATCTGTATGCAGTTTCCAGCCTGCGCCTTTGCCTTCTGTAGTAAAAATAATACCACCCATGAGAAAAACTGTCAATCATAGATATTTTAATAACGCTGTTTTTACAGAACCCCTGAAATTGGAAGGTTTGTTCATTGACAGGGCTCGCCGCCCGGACGTATAATGTAAGAAATTTATTGATGAGGAGCGATGATCTCTATGGCAGACTACAAAGGGCTTTATATGCAATATATGGACGAAAACGGCATCAAATACAGGGATGTCAAGGAGAATGTGGTGCGGGTGACCTACGGCGGCGACCACCTGGCGAGCATCCCGGTGTATGTATTCTTCGATAAGGACGGAGACCCCATGGTGAGCTTCAGGTGCTGGGAGATCGCGAACTTCAAGGAAAAGCCCGAAAAGGGCGTCCGGGCCTGTAACGACCTGAATGCGGAATACCGCTGGGTCAAGTTTTATATCGACAAGGACTGCGACGTGATCTGTCAGGCCGACGCCTATGTGGACGAGGAGAGCTGCGGGGAGATCTGCCGGCGGATGGTCAGCCGCATCGTCAGCATAGCGGACGACGCCTACCCCGTTCTCATGAAGGCCCTGTGGGGGGAGGACTGACAGCCCGGCAGAGGCGTCTCCTGAGAAGGTGAGAACGAGATGAAGATAAAGCCTGTTTATCGCGGCATCGTGGGCACCCTCCTGATGCTGCTCCTGGGCTCCATGTACGCATGGAGCTATTTTAAGGTGTCCCTGGGTCAGGCCTATCCCTCCTGGAGCCAGACGCAGCTGACTCTGAATTTTACGATCATGATGATCTGCTTCTGCCTGGGGGGTCTGATCGCCGGAAACCTGATGACCGGGCTGAAAAAGCGGCTTCAGGTGTGCCTTGCGGCAGTCCTGATGGGCGGCGGCTTTCTGGGGGTGTCCCTGCTGCCCGCAGACCCGGACGGGGCCCTGCTTCAGATGTATATCTGCTATGGGGTGCTGACCGGCCTGGGCACCGGCATCGCCTATAACGCGGTCCTTTCCGCCATCCAGCCCTGGTTTCCCCAGGCGCCCGGACTGATCTCCGGGGTGCTGCTGATGGGCATGGGGATGGGGGCCCTGATATTGGGGAGCATCGCCTCCGCGGCCCTGAAGGTGCTCTCCCTGTCCATGACCTTCCGGCTGTTCGCCGCCGGGACGCTGGTCATCCTGCTGGTTTGCGCGCCGGTCATAAGGCCGCCGGAGCCTCAGGAGCTGCCGCCTGTGGCCGTAAAGACGGCGTCCGGGGCGGAGGGCCGCTCCTATAAAACCGGGGAAATGCTGCGCAGACCCACCTTCTGGCTCTATTTTCTCTGGAACATCATGCTCTCCGCCGGAGGAATGCTGGTCATCAATTCCGCGTCCTCCATCTCCGTATTCTATGGGCTGAGCGCCGTGGTGGGACTGGCCGTGTCCGTATTCAACGGCCTGGGGCGGCTGGCCATCGGGGGCTGCATGGACCGGCTGGGCTGGAAGCGGACCATGTATCTCAATAACGGCATCCTGCTCTGCTCCGGGCTTCTTCTGCTGCTGGGCGACCGGGCGGGCGGGGGCCGGGCTCATCGTGATAGCCGGTATGCTGTTCATGGGCGTATGCTATGGGGGCGGCATCACCATCTCCGCGTCCCTGATTCGGTCCCTGTACGGCCCGGACCACTATGCCGCCAATTTCTCCGTGTGCAATCTCTGCTCCATCCCCGCCTCCATCATCGGGCCCATGATATCGGCCTGGCTGCAGGACGGCTCCGGGGCCTATCTCTCCACCTTCGTCATGGTGATGGTCATCGGCCTGACGGCGCTGGTGCTGAACGTTTTTATCCGCAGGCCCTGAGCTGCGGCGGAAAAATCATTGACAAACCGGGAAAAAAGTGTATAATAAATTGGCTTGACCATCGGTCGGACCAATTTTCCTTGCTCCTGAGGATATATCGGGGGCCAATAGACCAGAAGGAGGTGCTCAAATGGCGAAGACAAGCGAAAAGTACGAGTGTATGTATATCATCAACCCCAACCTGGAGGAAGCGGATCGTACCGCCCTGGTGGAGAAGTTCCGTGCGCTTGTGGAGCAGTATGGCACAGTCGATGAGATGGAGGTCCGTGAGAAGCAGAAGCTGGCTTACGAAATCAACTACATCGGCGAGGGCTATTATGTTCTCATCAAGTTCACGAGCGACCCGTCGTTCCCGGCGGAGCTGGACCGTGTGCTTGGCATCACGGACGGCATCATGCGCAGCCTTATCACCCTGCGCGTGGACTGAGCGGAGGTAACCTTACATGCTCAACCACATTGACCTGATGGGCCGCCTGACCCGCGACCCGGAGCTGCGTTATACCCAGTCCAACACCCCGGTGGCTACGTTCACCCTGGCTGTGGATAGGGATTTCGCGGATAAGGCCACCGGCCAGCGCCCCACCGATTTCATCGATTGCGTGGCCTGGCGGCAGACCGGGGAATTTGTCTCCAAATATTTCACCAAGGGCAGCATGGCCGTGGTTTCCGGCCGGCTGCAGATCCGGGACTGGACGGACCGGGAGGGGAACAAGCGCCGCTCTGCGGAGATCGTGGTGGACAACGTCTACTTCGGCGAGAGCAAGCGGCGGGACAGCGCGCCCCAGACCGGCGGTTATAACGCCGGCGGCTACAACAGACCCGCTCCCACGTCCTATGGAACATCCGCGCCCACCGGCGTCGGCGCCTTTTCGGAGCTGGACGACGGGGACGGCGAACTACCTTTTTAAAGGAGGATAGCATATGCCTTACAATAGAGATAACCGGGGCGGCAAGCCCCGCAAGCGCAGGAAGGTATGTCAGTTCTGCGTGGACAAGATGACCCATGTGGACTATAAGGATACCGCCCGCCTGCGGAAGTATCTGTCCGAGTGGGGAAAGATTCTGCCCCGCCGTACCACCGGCACCTGCGCCATGCATCAGCGCCAGCTGACCGAGGCCATCAAGCGCGCCCGGCAGATCGCTCTGCTTCCCTATGTAGCAGACTAATCGAACAACAAAAATCCCTGTCAAAGCCTCGGCTTTGGCAGGGATTTTTTTGTACTGCGGCGGGGCCTTTGCCCTCCGGACTTCGTTGGGGCTCCTTAGCGTGCCGCAAGCACGCCATCGCCGCCCCGCCTCGCCGGAGAACAAGCATAGCCGGGCGGCAGCCCGCGGGGGATGTCTTAGCCGATGGGCACCAGCAGACCGTGGAGCAGGAAGCGGGGGTCGTTGTAGCTGGAGGAGTAGTCGCAGGTGGACAGGGTTATCAGCTGATAATCGGTGCTGACGGTGGCGCTGGTGGTGAACAGGGAGGCGGAGGTGAGCTGGTTCAGATAGGTCTGATAGTCCGCCGTGCTGTCAAAATAGCCGGGGTAGTTATCCAGAGTGGACTCCACGATATGGGCGGCGATCAGGTCTATCCGGTAGGTCTCGGTGGGGGTCAGATAGTACATGACGGGGTGCTCCTCATAGTAGCTCTGGTCCACATAGCCCTCGATGGAGCCGAACATGGAGCCGTCCTTCATGTTGTGGCCATAGACGATGAAGTTGCACATATTGATGCCTATTACGGAGCTGACATCCGCAAACAGAGTGCCGGAGGTGTTGCTCTGCTGGTTGAAGCCCCGCTTCAGGTAATATTCGTTGTCGCTGGTCTGCACCACCGGGTAGTTGATCACCGTATCCGGGCAGTATATCCAGCCCACGATATCCGTGTTGATGGATTCCAGGTATTCCCAGTCCACGATGATGGGCACATAGCTGTCGCTGTCCGTGTCGTCCGTGTCCGTATCCGTGGTGTCCGTATCGGCGTCGTCGTCCGTCTCCGCCAGGGCGGAGATGGCGTTGGAGGCCAGGTCGTTATAGGCGGAGCGGTCCCGCTGATAGTTGAGCAGGATGGAGATCAGCCGCCACCCGGCGATTACCATGCCCAGGGCCAGCACCACGGCCACGATGATCAGAGGGATGTTTTTCTTCTGCCGCCGGCGGCGGTTGTCATAGCTTCTGGCCCTGGCCTGGGTCTCATAGTCATAGGAGCGACCGGCGCGGCCGGATTGGGACCGTGTCCGGCTCTGCTGGTCATAGGACCGTGTCCGGGCCTGCTGGTTCGCCTGGCGCTGCCGGCTGCCGGAGGCTGCGGAGCGGGAGCGTGAGGTCTGCCGGTTGGCCTGGCTTCCCTGAGAGCGTGAGGTCTGCCGGCCGGACTGCTCCCTCTGGGAGCGCCGGGGCTGATAGTCCTCCGTCTCCCGGCTCCAGTCGATATCCTCCAGGCCGCCGGTGTCGTCCAGGCTGCTCCAGAGCATGTCGTCCTTCCAGAATTCGTCGTCGTCAGGGTCAAAATGGAAATCGTCGTCTCTCATATCGTCCTCCCCTCCCGTCCTCCCGCACCGGCGGGAAACGGTCCGCGCAAATCAGTTAAAAACTGTCATATATCGTATATTGGCAGTATAACACAGTTCGTCAGGCTTTTCAATCCATATCCCCGTCTATACCACCTGGAAGATATAAAACTTCAGATAATCCGTCTCCGGCACGCCCCAGAGGATGGGGTGGTCGGGGGCCTGGCGGCCGACGAATACCTGCCGGAGGCTGACGGCGGCGTCCCGGGAGGCGGAGGAGAGCATCTGGCGGAATTTCTCGTCCGTCATGAAGTGGGAGCAGGAGCAGGTGGCCAGCAGACCGCCCCGGGGCAGCAGCTTCATGGCCCGCAGGTTTATCTGCTTATAGCCCCGATAGGCCCCGTCCACCGTGTCCCGGCCCCGGGTGAAGGCCGGCGGGTCCAGAATGATAAGGTCATAGGCGCCCCGGTTTCCCTGCTGGCCCAGGTCGGTCAGCAGGCGGAACACGTCCTCCCGCAGGAACCGGATGTTTTCCAGGCCGTTCAGGGCGGCGTTTTCCCCGGCGGTATCCAGAGCGGTCTGGGATACGTCTACCGCCGTGACGGAGGCCGCCCCGCCCATGGCGGCATGGAGGGCGAAGCCCCCCGTGTGGGTGAAGCAGTCCAGCACCGTCCGGCCCCGGGAAAGCTCCATCACCGCCCGCCGGTTGGCGACCTGATCCAGAAAGAAGCCGGTCTTCTGGCCGTTTATATAGTCCACCTTGAAGCGGATGCCGTTCTGGGTGATGACCGTCTGCCCGGAGGCATGGCCCACGGCCCAGCCGGTATAGGGGGGCAGGCCCTCCTTATGCCGGAGAGGGCTGTCGCTCCGCTCATAGACGGCGGAGACCTGGCCTCCCAGCTCGTCCAGCAGCAGGGGATAGAGAAGCCCCTTGACCCGGTCCGTCCCGGCGCACAGGACCTCCGATACCAGCACGTCGTTATACCGGTCCACGGTCAGGCCGGGGAGCTGGTCCGATTCCCCAAATACCAGGCGGCAGGCGGGGAAGTGCGGTCCCATCACCGCCCGGCGGTATTCCACGGCGTAGTGGATGCGGCGGCGGTAGAAGCCCTCGTCGAACCGGTCGTTGGTGTTCCGGGACAGGAGCCGCACCTTGATCTTGGAGGTGTGGCTGCCGTAGCCCGCCCCCAGCCACCGGCCCTTCTGGGAATATACGTCCACGATGTCCCCGGTCTGCCAGCCGCCCTCGTCCTCCGTCACCTCCGCGGCGTATACCCAGGGATGACCGCCGCGCAGCGCCCGCTCCCCCTTGGGGGTGACGGTCAGCTTGGGATATGGTCTTTCCATGGTCAGCCCTCCCCGGAGCCGACGGAGGCGGCCGTCGTCTCGCCGGAGGCAGCTTCCGCCGGCTCCTCGGGGGCGTCGTCCGTCCCGCCGGCATAGCCCCAGGCTCCGGCGGCGGATATGCCGCTGTCCACCACCTGATAGAGCACCGCGTCCGGCTCCGTGGCGATGGAATAGGTCAGGTCCCCGTCCCGTACGTCCAGGCCGTATATGACCCCCTCAGAGGTGTCCGGTGTCAGCTCCACGGTCAGGTCCTGCCCCTCCAGGTCCACGGAGCAGATCTCATAGGGGGTGTTGAAGTAGAGCCTGTCGTTCAACAGAATCAGCCCGGAGTACAGCCCGGAGCGGTGGCTGCCCTCCACGCCCCAGATGGGCCAGCCCTCGTCCACGGTCAGGAGGAGCTCCGTCTCCCAGGTGGCCCGGTCGCAGCGCCAGAGGTTGAAGCTTTCGTCTATGTAATAGCAGTAGTCTCCATAGAATATGACCCGGGTCATGGCCGCGAGCCAGGGGGCCTCCTCCAGCTCGCCCCCGGGGACGGCCTCCCCGCTGTCCCAGCCGTAGTGGCCGGTGTCTCCGGCGTTGTCCTCATCGAACAGGAAATAGAGGTGGCGTATCAGGCCCATTTTGGCGTTTTTCCCGTCGTCCCAGGTGCAGTCGGAGAAATACCGCGTCCCGTCCAGGGTGACCAGTATCCAGGCGTGATCCATATCCTCGCTGTAGGTGGCCACGCCCTCCAGCCCGGCCAGCTCCGCCAGATAGGCGAAGCCCGCCGCATATCCGGTGCAGACCGCCGACCCCTCCACGATGGCGCCGTAGGCCGTCTGGCTGCGGAGGGTGGCTCCGTAGTCCACGTTCAGGCACATCCAGTCATGGAGCGCCGTCAGCTTCTCCAGATCGGTCATATCCTCGTCTATGCAGGAGGCCAGGGCGGCCATGCCCGCCTCATACAGCAGCTCCTCCTGCTCCTCCTCTGTGACCGCCATGGCCGGCACGGACAGGGCGAGGACCGTCAGCAGCCCCAGCAGCAGGGCCAGTATCCTTTTCATCATGCGCGCTCCTTTTTCCGGCCCGCCCTGTGACGGCGCAGGCCGATGTGCAAATGCTTTCCCCCTTATTTTAGCATTCCTGAGGCCGGGACTCAACAGGAACTTTCTTTCCCCGGAGACCGGAGAAATATTGATAAAAAAAGATTGATTAACAATAAACATCGTGTTACAATACAGACAATACAAGCGGGAGTGAAGCCCAGTGCTTTTGTGCAATATAGACCAGGCCGCGGCCCTGCTCCGGCAGGCGGAGGATATCCTGATCGTCACCCATATCCGCCCGGACGGAGACGCCGCAGGCAGCGGCTGCGCCCTGTGCCTGGGCCTGCGGGCGATGGGCAAGCGGGCGTTTCTGGCGGAAAATCCCCCCTCCATGGGGCGGTATGAAAAATATATGACCCCTTATTTCGCACCGGCGGGCTTCGTCCCCGGGTTTATCGCGGCGGTGGATACCCCGGGCCCCGGGCAGTATCCCCCGGGCTGGGAGCATCTGGCGGAGCGGACGGACCTGGCCATCGACCACCACGGCACCAACAGCGGCTATGCGAAGGCCACCCTCCTGGAGGGGGACAGCGCCGCCGCAGGGGAGCTTGTCTGTCTGGTGCTGGAAAAGCTGGGGGTCAGCCTGTCCCCGGCCATGGCGGAGGCGCTGTATGTGGCCCTGGCCACGGATACCAACGGCTTCCGCACGGCGGACACCACCGCCCGGACGCTGTATATCGCCTCCCGGCTGTACGGCCGGGGCTTTGACACGGCGGCCCTGATGCGGGCCCTGTTTGAGACGAAAACCGCCGCCCGCCTGCGGCTGGAGGCGTTCCTGTTCGGCTCCATGCGGTTCCCCCGGCAGGATATATGCGTCATGACCCTTCCCCTGGACGCCATCAGGCGCTGCGGAGCGGGGGAGGACGATATGGATAAGATTTCCCTTCTGACCATGACGCCGGAGGGCGTGAGATACGGCCTGTTCCTCCGTGAGATGGAGGACGGGACATGGAAGCTCTCCCTGCGGACGGACGGCTCCGTGAACGCAGGGGATATCCTCCGGACCGTAGGCGGGGGAGGCCACGGCGGCGCTGCCGGGGCCGTGCTGCCGGGAAGACCGGAGGCCCTGGAGGAGACCGTCCTTGCCGCCCTTACGGCGGCCATATGAATCTGTGACCCAGGCGTCGGAGGACGCCAGATTATATTTTTGAAGGAGAAACATAATGAAAAAACGCATCCTATCCCTGCTGCTGGCCCTGGCCCTGTGCCTGAGCCTGGGCGTTGCGGCGATGGCTGACAGCGACAGCTTCCTGGACCTGGTGGGCGAGACCTACGAGGTCACCGAGGCCATCCATCTCAGCCGCCTGACCATCGACGAAAA
Organism: Oscillospiraceae bacterium; assembly: GCA_021203045.1. GTDB lineage: Bacteria > Bacillota > Clostridia > Oscillospirales > Oscillospiraceae > CAJOIG01. Next base: position 26,812 of record JAJQBY010000124.1, read on the forward strand.
CAGCTCCCTCACTGCCCCGGAGGGCTATGTCCCCGTGGTAACGGTGGACGGCTACCTCAAGACCATCGAGGAGGGCACCGCCTATGCCTTCTACGGCAATGTGGACGTCTATCCCGTGGCGGATGCCGTCGTGGGCGAGGCGCTCCGCGGCGCTTCTGCAGTCTATGTGGAGAACGCCCAGGTCAGCCTGAGCGATCAGCTGTATCTGAACTACGGCTTCCTGGACGGTGAGTACATCGACTCCAACGACGATGGCGAGCTGACCGAGGATGAGTGGGTCTCCGACACCAGCAAGGAGTACGGCAGTGAGTTCGGCATGTCCGCCGGCATCCTGGCAAACGGCCCGGAGGCGGTCCTGGATCTGAATAACGTCACCGTGCTGACCGCCAGCGGCTCCACCTCCAACGGTGTGTTCGCCGCCAACGCCGCTGTGGTCAATATCTCCGATTCCACCGTCATCACCAACAACTCCCAGGGCCACGGCCTGGATGCCACCTTCGGCGGCACCTTCTATGTGGACAACTGCGTCATCCGCACCAACGGCGGGTCCTCCTCCGCCCTGTCCACTGACTTCGGCGGCGGCTTCTTCAAGGTGACCAATACCTATGCGGAGTCCAACACCACCGGCTCCGGCGCCATCTATGCCGCCGGCTCCTCCATCTATGTGGTGGAGAATTCCACGCTGCATGCCAACAAATCCGAGACCATTATGAACGCGCACAACAACAGCATCGTCGTATGCTACAACAGCTATCTGTACGGCCCGGAGATCTTCGACGGCCACCAGGCCATGCCCTCTCCTGAAAACGCAGTGGGCGACGTGACCTACAGCTTCGACTGCACCTTCGAGGCAGTGGACAACGCCATCATCCACGAGCAGGGCGGCGTTACCACCCACAACATCATCAACTGCGACACCTCTGCCTGCTCCGCGGATTACGCCATCCAGGTGGAGTATGAAAGCGGCATGGGCACCGGCAAGGTGTATGTGAACCTGTGGGATACGGAAATGACCGGCGACATCTACTGCTATGAGGGCGGCGTCGTGGAGCTGAACCTGTATGACGGCGCGGTGTTCACCGGCGAGGTCATCATGGACGGCGAGTGCGATGTCACCATCAACGTCTACAACGGCGGCGAGTACATCGGCGAGTATGAGGCCAACTACATTGACGAGACCGTGGAGGCCTCTGAATTCACCGAGGATACCTATGGCTCCATCGAGTGGCTGCGGGATGAGTCCGGCCTGTGGGCTGCGGGGAGCAGCTGGTCCAGCTATGAGACCTCCTATGTCACCTATGTCCAGCCCGTCATCGTTGCGAACTCCACCGAGGTGACCGTGGTTGAGGTCGAGACCGAGGCTGTGGAGGAGACTGCGAGCACCGAGGCAAGCGCTGAGGTCAGCGCCTCCGGCGAGGCGTCCTGAACGCGGCTGTGTAAGGCATAGCCTTATTAACAGAATCTAATACGCAATTAATAAACGTAAAGGGCGCAAGCCCTTTACGTTTATTATTAGCAAATTTTCAAAAAAAGCTTGACGGGAGCCAAAAAATGTGTAATATTGTTAATCAGGAAACGATACGATCGGGAGTCGTGTCGCTTTCTATCGCCGGCCATCGCCCCTGTATATGGGCCTATACACTTTATGTGACTCCCCTTTCTCCTCTTAATGCTTTCTTATCATACCAAGAAAACTCCTTTACTGTAATTTTTGTTTCTCAAGCGCACAGGGGCGATTGGTTTACGGCGATCCTCTTTTCTGATATGACTGCACCACCGCAAAGGCCAAGCGCCTTTGCGTTTTTTTATGCCAGCACGGGCTGGAGCTGGCGGCCATCCGCCGCGGCCTCCACGGCAGCGGCGATTTTATCGTAGTCGCAGCTCAGAGATGTAGGCTTGGCGGCGGGGTCGTCCTGACGGAAGGGAACGAAATAGATGTTTTTCCGGTTCAGGAGCCGGCCTATGCTCTCCGCCGAGACACCTAGGCCGTCGTTGGTGGATACGCCGATAACCAGGGGTTTGCCGTTTCGCAGGTGGCCCTTGGCGGCCATGGTGACGGCGGTGTCCGTGATGCCGTGGGCCAGCTTTCCCAGGGTGTTCCCGGTGCAGGGGACGATGGCCAGCACGTCGATAAGCCCGCCGGGGCCAAGGGGCTCCGCACCGGCTATGGTGGTAACGGCGCTGCGGCCGCTCTCCCGCTCCAGCAGGGCCAGCCAGTCCCTGCCCGGGCCGAAGCGGCTGTCCTTCAGGGCGTTTTCGCTGAAGACAGGGCAGACATCGAATTGCCGGCACAGGTCGGGCAGCACCCGGGCCAGCTTGCCGAGGGAGCAGTAGGAGCCCGTCAGGGCAAGACCCAGGCGTAGCTTATGGTTTTCCATGCGTTTCCTCCTCCATGATACGGTAAACGGCCTCGGCCATCACGTCTGCGGCCGCCCGGGGGGCGTACAGGCCGGGCAGTCCCGGGGCCTTCAGGACGGCGGTGCCGTCGGCCCAGCCCCCCGGCGCGCTGGCCAAGTCCAGACACAGGGCTCCACCATAGTCCCCGGCCAGCACGGGGGGGGGGATGGTGTTCACCACGGCGTCGAACCGGCGGGGGATGGCCGTCAGCTCCACGGCCCGGCAGCCCACCGCCCGGGCGGCGGCCCGGTCGCTCCGGCTTTCTGGCCGCCACGGTCACCCGGACGCCCAGGGAGGACAGCATCCCCGCCAGGAACCGCCCGATGCGTCCATAGCCGGCCACCAGCGCCTCCGCGCCCATCAGGGCCCGGCTGGACCGGCGCATCAGCAGCTCCAGAGCCCCCTCCGCCGTCAGGGCGGCGTTTTCGATCATGTATATCTCATCCTGCCAGTAGGGTATGCCGGTCCTCATGGCCGGGGGCGCGATGATATGGCCGCTGTCCGCCGTGACAGCATGGCCGTCCGCCTCCAGCCGCCTCCGCAGATACAGAAACCGGGGATCTGCGCCCAAAAAGGTAAAATCCACATTCATCACCTCCCGCCATCCTATGCCTTTGCAGCCGCTTTTGCTAAAAAACGAGAGGCTGTGTCAGTACCGTGCTGACACAGCCTCGTGAGCTTATGCGGTTTTTACTGATACTGCTCCAGCAGCTCCAAAAATTCCTCCAGACAGAGGTCGTTTTCCATCATGTACATAGCGGCCTCCGTGCCTACATAGCGCAGGTGCCACGGCTCGTATTCCACGCCGGTGATATCGGTTTTGCCGTCGGGATAGCGGACGACGTAGCCGAAGGCGGCGCAGTTTTCCTCCAGCCACAGCATCAGGCCGGAGCCGCCGATATAGGGCTCCATGTCCTGGCCGGAGTATTCCAGAATGTCCGCCGCCAGGCCGGACTGGTGCTCGCTGGCGCCGGGGTAGTTGACGGCCAGGCGGGTGGCGGCCTCCGCCTCCTCCTGGGTCATGCCCTGGTCCATATAGTTGTCCACATGGTTCCAATAGATGGAGTATTGGGTGCTGTAGGAGCGGTAGCAGGAGCAGACGTAGACGGAATACCCGTCCGCCCGGGCGGCGGCGATCATATCGATCAGGGCGTTGGCCACGCGGGAGTCCATATACTCCCCGTCCTCGATCTCCTTCAGGGAGGGGGGCTCATAGTCCTCGCCCAGGGGATATTCATATCGTATAAGCTGCAGCTCCCAGGAGGAGGTGTCCAGCTCCGGCAGTCCCACAGGCGTGGATACCGGCTCCGCCGTGGCGGCGGTCTCCGCTGTATAGGCCCTGGGATACCTCTGCCTCGCTGCTCCGGCCCAGGGCTCCGGTCTTCCAGGCGATCAGAATCAGGACGGCGGTGATAACGAGCAGAACGGCGAACAGGGATAAAAGCCGGTGGAGGGCCTCCGAACGCTGCCGGGGGGTCGGCCGATAGGTCCTTCTGTTTCTCTGTTGGGTGGCGATGGGGCTCCCTCCCGTCTCTCAGGTTTTTATCGTATTAAAGAATAACATCCCGCCTTGTTCCAAGTCAACAGAAAAGACGGGATGAGATCGGTTTTTGTCGCCTTTGGCGGAATTACAGCGCCTGGGAGGCGGTGATGATGGCCATTTTATAGACCTCGTCCGCCACGCAGCCCCGGGACAGGTCGTTGATGGGGGCGTTCAGGCCCAGCAGCAGGGGGCCGTAGGCCGCGAAGCCGCCGAAGCGCTGGGCGATCTTATAGCCGATGTTGGCCGCGTTCACGTCCGGGAAGATGAAGGTGTTGGCATAGCCGGCCACGGGGCTGCCGGGGAATTTCAGCTGGCCCACGGTGGGGGACACGGCGGCGTCGAACTGCATCTCGCCGTCCACGGGGGTGTCAGGCATGGCGGCCTTGGCCTTGGCGCAGGCGTTCTGCATCAGGGTGACGGTGTCGTCCTTGGCGGAGCCCTTGGTGGAGAAGCTCAGGAAGGCCACCTTGGGGTCGATGCCGAACTTGCGGGCCACCTTGGCGGTCTCCACAGCGGATTCCACCAGCTGGTCCTCGGTGGGATGGATGGTGATGGCGCAGTCGCCCATGGCGTATTTCTCCTCCACGCCGTCCTTCTCGCGGACCATGATAAATGTGCCGGACACGTTGCTGTTGCCGGGCTTGGTCTTGATGAGCTGAAGCGCGGGGCGCACGGTGTCGGCGGTGGAGTAGGTGGCGCCGCCCAGCAGGCAGTCGGCCTTGCCCATCTTCACCAGCATGGTGCCGAAGTAGTTGCCCTTGAGAAGGTTCTTGCGGCAGTCCTCCGGGGTCATCTTGCCCTTGCGGAGCTCCACCATCTTGTCTACCATGGCGTCCATCTCGGGATAGGTGGCCGGGTCGATGACCTCTACGCCGTCGATGTTGAAGCCGCCGGCCTTGGCGGCGGCCTGCACGTCCGCCACGACGCCGATCAGGATGGGCTGCAGGAAGCCGCCCTTCATCAGCCGGTCGGTGGCCTCCAGGATGCGGGCGTCGGTGCCCTCAGTGAAGACGATGGTCTTTTTCTCGGCAGCCTTCAGCGCCTCGATCAGTTCCTCGAACATAAGCTGTATCCTCCAAATAAAAATTTATGATTTTCAGGGAAAATGCCGGGCGGGACGAAATGTCCGCCTATCCAAACCATGGTAACACTTAACCGGCTAAAAAGCAAGTTTCTGTTTACAAAAAAACCGGCTTCGTATATAATACTGGATGTTATCGCTGAAAACCGAAGGAGGATACGGATCGTGGATCGGCGGCAATTTTGTGAAAATCTGGCCAGGCTGCGCCGGGAGAAGGGCGTGTCCCAGCGGAAGGCCGCTGGGGATCTGCAGATCTCCCAGGCCCTGCTGAGCCATTATGAAAACGGCGCCCGGGAGCCGGGGCTGGCCTTTGTGTGCCAGGCCTGCGACTATTACGGCGTGACGGCGGATTATCTTCTGGGCCGGACGGAGGGCCGGACGGAGGCGGACCCAAGCGCGGTGCGTCTGGAGCGGCTTGCCCGGCAGCTCCGGCAGCTGGCGGAGGAGGCAGAGCAGTATATAAAATGAAGCAGGAAAACATTCGGAATTTCTCCATCATCGCCCATATAGACCATGGCAAATCCACCCTGTCCGACCGGCTCATCGAGCTGTGCGGCGCGGTGGAGGCCCGGCAGATGGAGGACCAGATACTGGACAATATGGACCTGGAGCGGGAGCGGGGCATCACCATCAAGGCCCGGGCCGTGACCCTCTATTGGAAGGACTATCAGTTAAACCTCATAGACACGCCGGGCCATGTGGACTTCAACTATGAGGTCAGCCGCTCTCTGGCCGCCTGCGAGGGGGCGGTGCTGGTGGTGGACGCCTCCCAGGGGGTGGAGGCCCAGACCCTGGCCAACACCTATCTTGCCCTGGAGCATGATCTGGAGATACTGCCGGTCATCAACAAGATCGACCTGCCCGCCGCCGACCCCGCCCGGGTGAAGGCGGAGGTGGAGGATATCATCGGCATCCCGGCCATGGACGCCCCGGAGATCTCCGCCAAAAACGGGGTGAACATCCCGGCGGTGCTGGAGGGGATACTGGCCTCCGTCCCGGCTCCCGGCGGGGATGAGACCGCCCCCCTGAAGGCCCTGGTGTTCGACAGCCAGTATGACAGCTATCGGGGCGTGATCGTGCTGGTGCGGCTGAAGGACGGGGTGCTGGAAAAGGACATGGACGTGTCCTTCATGGCCACCGGGGCCTCCTATAAGGTGGTGGAGGTGGGCCATCTGCTCCCCACCCATCTGGAGCCCTGCCAGCGCCTGACCGCCGGAGAGGTGGGCTATTTCACTGCCAGTATCAAAAACGTGGCGGATACCCGGGTGGGCGATACGGTGACGGATACGGCCCGCCCTGCGGCGGAGCCGCTCCCCGGCTATCGCCCGGCCCGGAGCATGGTCTATTGCGGCATCTATACGGAGGACGGCTCCAAATATCCCGACCTGCGGGACGCGCTGGAAAAGCTGCGCCTGAACGATGCGTCCCTGGCCTTTGAGCCGGAATCCTCCGCCGCCCTGGGCTTTGGCTTCCGTTGCGGCTTTCTGGGAATGCTCCATCTGGAGATCGTCCAGGAGCGGCTGGAGCGGGAGTTTGACCTGGATCTGGTGACCACCCTGCCCTCCGTTGTCTATGAGATAGAGCTGACAGACGGGATGGTGAAGCATGTCTCCAATCCCCACGACTATCCGGAGGTATCCAGCATCCTGGAGGCCAGGGAGCCGTATGTGAATATGTCCATCATCACCCCCGCGGAATTTGTGGGGAACATCATGCCCCTCTGCCAGGACCGGCGCGGGGAATATAAGGGAATGCAGTATCTTGACCAGCGCCTGGTGGAGCTGACCTATGAGATGCCCCTGGGGGAGATCATCTATAACTTCTTCGATACCCTGAAGGCCCGCACCAAGGGCTATGCCTCCATGGACTATGAGTACTCCTGCTATAAGCCCTCGGAGCTGGTGAAGGTGGATCTGCTCCTGAACGGGGACCCGGTGGATGCCCTGAGCCTGATCGCCCATAAGGATAAGGCCTATCCCAGAGCCAGAAAGCTCTGCGAAAAGCTCAAGGAGAATATCCCCCGCCAGCTGTTCGAGGTGCCCATCCAGGCGGCCATCGGCGGCAAAATCATCGCCCGGGAGACGGTCAAGGCCCTGCGGAAGGACGTTCTGGCCAAGTGCTACGGCGGCGATATCACCCGGAAAAAGAAGCTGCTGGAAAAGCAGAAGGAGGGCAAAAAGAAAATGCGCTCCCTGGGCAGCGTTCAGCTCCCCACCGAGGCGTTCCTGGCAGTGCTGAAGCTGGATGAATAAATCGAGAGACGGAGGAGGACCGCATATGACACGAGAGCGGCAGAGCGCGGGAATACGGCTTCTGATGGTCTTTGGCGTTTTGCTGGCCCTGGCGGCGATATGCTGGCTGGTGCTGGGGGCTGTGCAGAGGGCGAAGGAAAAATCGGCGGCCGAGCGGGAGGCTGCGGCTGTTGCTGCTGCTGCCGCGGCGGAGGAAGAAGCTGTGGCAGAGACGGAAGAAGAAGCCGAGGAGGTCTATACCGGGGCCGTGTATGTGAACGACGACGGCGTGGAATTCCCGGTGGAGTACGGCACCTCCAGAAGCACGGAGATCGACGCAGGCATTTTTTCCGACCCCTATGTGAAAAACAATGTGGACCTGGCAGCCTGGGCGGAGATGGCCTGGGAGAACCAGTGTCTATGTATGGGGCGCCTGCGGAGAGATACTGACCGAAGCGGTGTATGCGGATAAGCTGGCCATGTACCCGGAAAATGTGGGAAAATACAGCACCTTTATCCTGACACACTGGCTGGGCTACCGGGTGGCGGACTGTGTGGGGCTGATAAAGTCTTATGGCTGGTATGATGTGGATGCCGGATACATCGGATACAACATCAACGGCATGGAGGATGTGGGCACGGAGGGAATGTACGAGGCGGCCACGGTGAAGGGGACGATCGACACCATCCCGGAGACCGTCGGTCTGATAGTATACCGCAACCCCGGCCATGTGGGGGTATACATCGGAGACGGCTACGTTATCGAGTCCATCGGCACCGAAGGGGGTGTGGTCAAAACCGAGATAGACGCCCGGGAGTGGACGGACTGGTTCCAGTGCCCGTATATCACATATTACTGATACGACTGAAGGACAAGGCAGCATCGGAGCGGGTACGCTTGATGCTGCCTTAAAAAATTCTTAAATAAACTTTTCGCCGGGCTTAAAACACATTTTCGCCCTCTTATGCTATAATTTCCGGGCAGAAAACAGACAGAGGCGGTGATGGATATGCCGATACGGCGGCGGGTGAGAGTAGAGCTGATATTGCTGGCGGTGCTGATCGTGTGCCTGGCCTATGTCATCCGATGGGCCCGGCAGGACGGGGGCTATGGAAGCGGATTTTATGTGACCGGTTCCGGGCGGGTCATACGGGTGGAATACGGCGATTCGGACAGCACGGAAATCGATGGGAGCATCCTTTCCGACCCCTATGTGAAGAATAATAAGGACCTGGCGGCCTGGGCTCAGATGGCCTGGGAAAATCAGTGGGGCTATGTGTGGGGGACGTTCGGAAACGTCCTGACCGAGGAGGAATATGCGTCGAAGCTGACCCAGTATCCGGACAACGTGGGACAATACAGCGATTTCATCCTGGAGCACTGGCTGGGCCGCCGGACGGCGGATTGCGTGGGGCTGATAAAATCCTACGGCTGGTATGACCCGGATACGGGGAGCGTCGAGTACGGCGCCAACGGCATGGCGGACGTGGACACGGAGGGGATGTATGAGGCGGCCACGGTGAAGGGGACGATCGACACCATCCCGGAGACCCCCGGCGTGATCGTCTATATGTCCGGCCATGTGGGGGTATACATCGGAGACGGCTATGTCATCGAATCCATCGGCACCGAGGGAGGCGTGGTCAGGACCAGGCTGAAGGGCCGTGGCTGGACGGACTGGTTCCGGTGCCCGTATATTGCCTATGATTAAGCGGGCATAAAAGAATATCCCGCCCCGGAAAAGGGGGCGGGATGCTTGTATTTTTGGGGATGCATTTACAGGTACAGGCTGACGAAGATGGTGCTGTTCAGTATCTCTGTGGAGAGCCAGCTCGCGGTGATGAAGGAGGCCAGCAGGGACAGGACGTATGCATACATGTACCCGGTGATAAGCGCCTCCAGCGCCCCCAGCGCTCCGCCGAGGATGCGGTTGGTGCGGTTGAGGATGCTGCCGCCCCGCCTGCGGGAGACGGCCAGCCGGGCCAGCATACCGAACAGCAGCAGGGACACGATCAGAATGAGGATCGACAATATGATCCGTATCGCCCCCACCAGCACCGGTTCCAGAATGGTCTGGGTGATGGCCTGGGCCAGGGTTGTCCCATCCGTGCGGAGCAGGGAGGTGATGGTGGCTAGGTCCGAATCACTGACGATCTGGCCGCCCAGCAGGCCGCTCAGATTGTCCAGCACCTGCTGCACCTCGTCCAGGGCCTCTGCGCCGCTGTTCATGGCGGCGATAGCATCCGCCGGGATGGCGGATTCCACCGCGGCGACCACCGGAGTAAAAACAAAAAAAACAAAAAAAGAATAAAACAAACACACGAA
>JAJQBY010000078.1 GCA_021203045.1 Oscillospiraceae bacterium
GGACAGAGAAGAAGGGGGGCCTGCTCCCCTGAGAACATCATATCATATTTTCCCGGAGAATGACATGAAAAAATTTAAGATATTATCTCTCATACTTATCATCGTGCTGGCACTGGGTCTTTTTCCCGTGTCTGCCAGTGCGCTGGATGACCCAACAGTATCCGCCAGTGCTGCCGTTCTGATGAATGCGGACACCGGCGATATCCTCTTTGAGAAAAACGGCAGTGCTACCGTCCAGCCCGCCAGCACCACGAAGATGATGACGGCGCTGCTGGTGGTGGAGGCCATCGAGGATGGAACCATCTCCCTGACAGATGAGGTCACTGCCTATCAGGACTGTCAGTACAATATGGAGGATGACAGCTCCAACGCAAATCCCGCCATCGAGCCGGGGGAGATCATGACGGTAGAGGATCTGCTCTATTGTGCCATGCTCCAGTCTGCCAATGAGGCCTGTAATATCCTGGCGGAATATGTCAGCGGTTCGATCTCTGATTTTGTGGAGCTGATGAACCAACGGGCAGAGGAGCTGGGCTGTACCGGCACCCATTTCTCCAATACCAACGGTCTGGAGGCTTCCGACCACTACACCACGGCGGAGGATTTCGCCATTATTGCCAAGGAGGCTGTGACCCACGCAATGTTTCTCACAGTTTGCGGGGCCGCCAGCTATACCGTTGACGCTACCAATATGGCGGAAGCAAGGTCTCTGACCAATACGAACCAGCTGCTCATTTCCACCAGCGACTATTATTATGCCTATGCTTATGGCATCAAGACCGGCTACTTCTCTAACGCCGGGTATTGCCTCGTGTCCGCTGCAAACTATAACGATATGAACGTCATCTGCGTGGTTATGGGCTCTACTACCTCCAACGGCCAATTCGCAGATACGCTGACCCTGTATGACTGGGTGTTCTCCAATTACAGCTATGTGCAGCTTCTGAGCTCCACAGAGACTCTTATCGCCTCTGTGCCTGTAGAGATGGGGACGACCGATTCCACCGGAGCGAGAGCGTCCAGTGCCGTTACAGCGTTGCTGCCCAGCGATTATGATACCTCTGATCTGGAATATCGGGTCACGCTGTATTATGAGCAGGAAGGCGAATCCGGCCTGGAGGCGCCTGTGAATGCGGGAGACGTGATCGGTGAGGTGTCTGTCGTCCTGAACGGTGAGGTGTACGGTACCTCCAGCCTGGTAGTGACCTATTCCGTGGAAATGAGCCGGGCCAATTACCTGCGGTCTCAGATAAAGAGCATGTTCCAGGAGCCGGTGGTGCGCCGCATCATCACCATTCTGATCATTCTTCTGGCCGCATATATTCTTCTGGTGGTATTTTACCGTATCCAGCGCCGCCGCCATGTCCGCAGCGTCCGGCAGGCCAAGCGTGATCGGGCTATCGCCCAGGCTGAACGGGAGACGGAATGGCTGGATATTCCTGCGGAAAAACGCAAGGACCCCAGTATCGGCTATTTTGACGACCGTTCCCGTGACAGCCGGGACAGCTATGACGAGGACGGCTACGATGATGAGGATTATGATGAATATGATGATGGTTATGACGACGATCCGCCTCCCACGAGCCGGAACGGACGGGACGACTATTTTGACAGCTTTTTCAGACATTGATGGTCGGCATATAAGATGAACCTAGGGCCTGCATCGGGGCAATGCTTCCGATGCAGGCTTTTTTATAAATAGTTTTCAGAAACTTCATAATCTGGATTTGAAAACTGATTGACTTGATTAGATAAACCTGTTATAATTGCAATATCTTGTTTCAAAAAACAGGTAATGTAATTTCGATTGTGAGGTTTTTCCTATGAAACGCAGGATCGTGTCTGATTCCTCTGCCAATATGCAGGTATGGATGGGAATAGATTTCGTCTCTGTTCCGCTGAAAATTATTGCGGGGGAGCGGGAGTATGTGGATGATGCCAGCCTCGATCTGCCGAGGATGCTGGATGAGCTCCAGGATTATAAGGGAAAGTCCGGGACCTCCTGTCCCAACGTGGCGGATTGGCTGGATGCTTTCCAGGGGGCGGATGAGATACTTGCCCTTACGATTACCAGCGCATTGTCCGGCAGCTATTCTACGGCGGTGCAGGCTCAGGCGGAATATAAGGAGCTGCTGCCGGAGGCTAAGGTCATGGTGCTGGATACTTTGTCCACAGGCCCGGAGATGGTGCTCATCATGGAGAAAATACAGGAGCTGACGGAGGCGGGCCGGAGCTTTGAGGAGACAGAGGCTGCCGCACGGGAATACAGCCGTCATACGCATCTGTTTTTTGCCCTGGAATCTATGAAGAATCTGGCGAATAATGGCCGAGTCAGTCATACGGTGGCGGCACTGGCCGGGCTTTTGGGCATACGGGTGCTGGGAGCGGCTAGCGAGGAGGGAACGCTTCTGCCTCTACACAATGGCCGCGGCTGGAAACGCACCTTTCGAGCTATTTTAGAGGAACTGGAAAAATATGTTTTTTCAGGCGGAAAGCTCCGCATTGCGCATTGTCAGAACCTGACGGCAGCGGAGGAACTGGCGGAGATGATCACCCGGCAGTTTGGAAAATGTGATATCTCCATCCATCCCTGCACCGGTCTGTGCGCTTTTTACGCCGAGAGGGGCGGCCTGATGGTCGGATTTGAGGGCGCATAAGTGCCTTGGGCGCAGGCACAGCCTGCGCCATGTTTTTATGGTTTGCGTGAATTAACTATTGCCATTTCTGAAAAAACGGCTAAAATGATAAAGCGGTTTTATATCAGGCCGCAAAATTTATTTTATATAAGTGGAGCGAGAACACGGAAAGTGGAGCGAGAACATGGAAAGCAAGAAAACCAATCAGAAAAAAACGACTCTTATCGTAGTGGCAGTTTGCATCGTAGTGGTGCTGGCCGTGGTGATATGCTGGGCGTCGTTCGGCCCTAAGGCTCTGGTGGGCGTAAAGGACATCACCATCAATGTGGAGCACTCTGACGGCACTGTGGCCACCTTTGACGTGGACACCCGGGAGGAGTATCTGTATGCTGCCGTAGAAGATATGGGCCTTCTGGAGGGCGAGGACAGTGATTACGGCCTTTTCGTCACCGTGGTGGACGGCGAGGAGGCGGATTCCTCTGTCGGAGAATATTGGATGTATGACTGCAACGGAACTATGGCATCCTATGGCGTAGAAAGTCAGCCCATCGCGGACGGCGACGTCTACGATTTCTATATCTACATCTATGAGTAAGCTCTCCCTGCGGGAGCTTGCGGCCCTGAGCCTGATCGGGGCGCTGCTGGTGGCCAGTAAGCAGCTGATGACTTTTTTGCCGAATATCGAGCCTGTCACCCTGCTGCTGATGTGCACTACTATGGTGTATGGGCTGAAGGCCCTCTACCCCTGTTACGTTTTCGTGCTGCTTCAGGGGCTGCTGTACGGCATGGGACTGTGGTTTATCAATTACCTTTACATATGGGCCCTGCTGGTGCTGGCGGTGTATCTGCTGCGGCGAAACACCTCCTGGATTATTTGGACGGTGGTAGGGGCCATGTATGGGCTGTGCTTTGGAGCGCTGTGCGCCATTCCGTATTTTTTCATCGGCGGCTGGCAGATGGCCTTTGCCTATTGGATTGCGGGCATTCCCTATGATCTGCTTCATCTGGCCGGAAACGCCGTTATGTGTGGTATATTTTTAAAGCCCCTGACCGGGCTTTTGCGGAAGCTGGCAGCAGGGAAATATCCCCCTGCGCCCTGACGCGGAACAGGAGGTATATAAAATATGACGGAGATCGAGGAATATAAGGCTCAGGCGGCTGCCGCTATGAAGGAGCTTGTCCAGGCGGCGAGACTGACCCCGGGTCAGATCGTGGTGGTGGGCTGCAGCACCAGCGAGGTGACAGGCCATCGCATAGGCAGCTTTTCTGCGCCGGAGATCGGTCAGGCCCTGTTTGAGGGAATTCAGTCAGTGCTGAATCCGCTGGGGCTGTTTTTGGCGGCCCAGTGCTGTGAGCACCTGAACCGGGCCATTGTCGTGGACCGCCCGGCGGGAGGACTTTCCCATCTGCCGATGGTGAACGTAGTGCCTCAGCCAAAGGCGGGAGGAAGCTTTGCCACCGCTGCCTATCGGGGCTTTGAAAACCCTGTGGTCCTGGAGCATATTCGTGCAGACGCTGGCCTGGATATCGGCGGTACGCTTATCGGTATGCACCTGCGGGAGGTGGCCGTCCCCGTCCGGCTGGAGCAGAATCACATCGGACAGGCGTCTGTCCTGGCTGCCCGCGTCCGGCCCAAGTTCATCGGCGGTGACAGAGCGGTATATGACGAGAAATTAAAATAAAATGAATGGGACAGCACGAAAACGATTCGTTTTGGTGATGTCCCAATTCTTTTTAATATACGTATGTGTGTGCATGCAGGAGGCAGTATAATTAATTAAAAGAGAGCTTTTATCAATACTCGTTGAGCAGCGTAAACTCACCCGAGCCGATCTCGGTCACATACCGCCTCATGGAAATACAGCGATAGCCCTGCCGCCAGCCTACGTTTAAGGTGTTGTCCGCCAGAATCTCTGCTACAGTGAAATAAGCGTACCCGTCGATGATGTCCAGATCGGAAATATAGACCGTGTTGGAGCCGCTGTTATATTCGCTGTCCTCTATACCGATTCCACTGTAGCCGAGAGCCTGGGCCTGAGCTGTGGAAAGGATCTCTGTATAGACGCCGCTGTTATCCAGTAGCACGCTGACGCTGCCGTTGTCAAAGACCACATCGCCGATTCCACTCAGGGTAAAGGTGGATGCGGCCGATTCCCCACTGCTCAGGTCCAACGCATATACATCCTCCGTCACCCAGCTGTCGTTCCACAAATCCACATAAGAATAACCATCACCGCTCTGGTAATACAACGTCTGCTCCGTTGTCCCATCTGCATTTTCCGTTTCTTGCAGATATATCGTGGCGAAGGTAAGCTCCTGGTCCGAATCTGCATACACCAGCGTCCTGCTCCCGCCATCGTAGTTGATCAGGGAAATACCACCGTCGGAGAAGAAAATCCCAGTCCCCGCATAGACACCGTAGCATAAATACAGACCCTCATCACAGAAGATCGCGTCTCCTGCGCTTATATAGCCCCAGGATGCTGCTTCCTCAGAAGTATAGACCGTTGCCAACAGCTCCGTGGCGCCTTCGCCCATGCCGTCAACACGAGTTTTGTATACCTCCAGCGCAAGGCCGTCATCCACATGGATGCCATAGTACATATAATCGCCATATATGCCGATATAATCTGCGTTTCCGTCTGCCAGCGTTACGCGGGTCCCATCCGGATAAAGCGTCACATAAACTGAATCATCTCCGCTGTAATCATATACGACCAAAGCCTGTTCCTTTTCCGATGCGCCATAGACCAGTATGGATTCGTAAGAACCAAAGGGCGTCCCATCCAGTTTGCAGCTTTTCCATGCGGAATAGTCTGTACGGTAAAACAGATATTCCCCTACAATGTATATCTGCCCGTAGCCGCAGTCTTCCAGGAAGACAGTCTCCGTTCCGTCAGAAGTCCGGCATATCAGCTGGTTGACCTCCCCGGAAACAGCGGAGAAGTTGCCGTAAAGCGCCGTATCTTCAAAGCTACCTTCATGGTAACGCCAATAATAGGTGCTGCCCATGTAGCCCACAGCTGTTCCGCCGTTGTTAATGACTTCATAGCTGTAATCATGGCAGAGATAGCTCGACCAGTCCGCCTTGTCTGCCAGCAGGAGAGTCGTTGTTACTATCTCATCATCGGAGGTGTATTTGAAGATGGAACCGAGCGGCGCGGTGGCGATCTCCTGTTCATAGGCGATTCCATAATCGCAGGCCGCAATTTGGATTTCCTTGTAAATATTGAATGCTTCGTCCAGCCGCAGTGCTGCTTCATAGGCCTCGTTAGTGTTTGTCACCGTGCCGTCCTTCGTCACTTCCATTAGCTCAGTCGCGACATTTTCCATAACATCGTAAGCGTATTTTGCCAGTATACCGGTTTTTAACATCATTTCCCCATAATAGGCGATATCATCCATGTTGGTAAGCACATTGGAGACCGCGATGCCGGATATCAGCCCCATGCGGACAGCTCTGCCCATGGGCCATTTGAGCATGACAACATCCAATGTCTTGCTCGCCATGGATACAGAAAGAGCGACCGCATTTCCGGTTGCTGCCTCAGCGACCTCTTGGACGATCATGGTAATGGTGCTTTCATCTGTCAGCTGGATTCGTTCCAGAATCTCATCGATCTGGTCGGCCAGGCGCTCGCCTTCCTCATCGCCGGATGCCCTGGCCGCTGCGGAGATATTGCTCCAAATCTGCATCCACTCAGATGATGCCTGCACGCACGTTGCGTAAAGCGCTGACGCCTCTAAGACCTCAGAAATCGAGGCGGAGGTGTACTTCATCACATCTGTCGCGGCCCCGATCATTCCCAGTCCGGCCTGTATCGTTGTCTGCGACGCGGAGGGGAGGGCTTTGTAGACGCCTTCGACCTTGTCGAGCGCATCAAGGAAGAGTGTCTGCGCGTTGGCTGCTTTTGCGGCCGTTGTTGTACCCTCCAGCGTTTCAAAGGCGTCTATGGTTTTATATAAATATTGTACGGCCTCGCTCGCGTCGTTAACGTCTCCCAGAATCTTGGCCAGCGAGGTCAGTATCTCCTCTGTCGAACTGATATAATCCGACAGATAGATATCTTCCACGACTTCCTCCGAGGCGGTGGTGTTCATCAGATACGCCACCAGAAGCTCGTATTCGTTGGTAAGCGTAAGGGCGTCCGTCAGCGTATCATCCACATCACCCTTGCCAAAAAGCCCACCCACTGAGGAAATCCATTGCCAGGCCTGATCAACAGAGTTGAGGCTGGCATTCTCATAAGCCTCCGACAGTGACGATGCCAGGCTACCGCGGGTTGCTGAGATGGTCTTATAATCCTCGCTGTTCAGAAATTCAATATGCTGACATACGTAGTCCTCATCATAGAACCATGCGCTCGAAATCACTTCCTCTGCCGAGTCCGTCGTCTCGCTGTTTTCCGACGATGAAACGAAGGCGTCTTCCTCAGTTTCGCTCGTTGCATTTTCTGTTTCACTGCAGCCGACCAGCCCCAGCGAAAGGACCGTCACCAGCAGCAATGCAACACATCTTTTCATAATTTTCACTTTCATCTCTGTCTCCTGGTTATAGTATGTTCACAGCAGGTAAGCGCATAATTGTACTTCGCCATGATACAGTCTTATGCGCTTTGTGAATCATTATATCTTTATCTCATGGAAAGTGTCAAGACAGGCTGGGGATTTTCTACAGCAGCCAAAAAGCTGATAGGCGGTCAGCTGAAGCAAATCGATCATGTGTTCAGTCCCTGCCTCGTCGTGAACTTGTCAAAGAATGCAGAAATAAGGTATTGCAATTCTGATAAGGATAAGTTATAATATCCATTATCTTTTTGCGAGAACAACAAATAGGGAGAGTATATTATGAAATTTCTGAAAAAGCTTAAGCTTCCGGCCTGGATCTTTATCGGCCTGGTACTTGGTATCCTGGCAGGTCTTTGCTTCCTGGGGAATCCGGACTTTACGACGAACTACATCAAGCCCTTCGGAACGATCTACATTAACCTTCTGAAATTCCTGGTCGTTCCTGTGGTGCTGACCTCCATCATCAGCGGCGTTGTCAGCATGGGCGACATCAAGCGCGTTGGCTCCGTGGGCTGGAAAACCATTGTCTACTACCTTTGCACCACCGTGGTGGCCATTGTCATCGGCCTGGCTTTCGCCAGCGGCGCCAAGGCCCTGAATCTGTTCCCGGTGCTGGAGGTTTCCGGCCTTGAGTATGAGGCCAGCAGCTCCAGCGTTATGGACGTGATTGTGAACATCTTCCCCTCCAATATGTGGGCCAGCTTCACGGACGCCAATATGCTCCAGGTCATTGTGATTGCTCTGTTCCTGGGCGCAGGCATCCTGATGGCAGGGGAAAAGGCAAAGCCCTTCTCTACGTGGATTGACTCCGTCTATGCGGTGATTATGAAGATTATGATGATGATCATCAAGATCACCCCCATCGGTGTGTTCTGTCTGATGTGCAACGTGGTGGCTGTGAACGGCCCCTCCATCGTGGGATCCCTGTTCCTGGTCATCCTGGTGGCCTTTCTTGCCTATATCGTTCACTTCCTGGTGTGCTATGGCGTCCTCCGTTACGTGCCTGTCCGGCAAGAAGTTCGGCCAGTTCGTTAAGGGCATCTGGCCTGCCATGAGCGTGGCCTTCACCACCACCTCCTCCGCAGCCACTCTGCCCCTGACCATCGAGTGTTCCAACGAAATGGGGGCCGACCCGGAGGTCAGCAGCTTTGTTCTGCCCCTGGGCGCTACCATCAATATGGACGGCACCGCCATCTATCAGGGCGTGGCCGCCGTGTTCATCGCCACCTGCTATGGCATCGACCTGACCATCGGCCAGATGGCTATGATCGTCATGACCGCTACCCTGGCTTCCATCGGCACCGCAGGCGTTTCCGGCGCGGGCATGATTATGCTGGCCATGGTGCTTGAAACCGTGGGCCTGCCGGTGGAGGGCATTGCCCTGATTGCCGGTGTCGACAAGCTGTTCGATATGGGCCGTACCACCTTGAACATCGTGGGAGACTCCACCTGCGCTCTGTATATGACGAAGCTGGATCAGAAGCGCTCCGCTAAAAAGCTGGCTAAGGCCGGCGCCTCCGCCAGTGAGGAATAAGCGCTTCATTCATATGAAGTGACCCAATGAAGGGCCGCATCGGAACCATGTTTCGATGCGGCCCTTTCTGCGGACTAGCCGAAAGAAGAATTTTTTATCTTCTATATTAGTGATTGCAAGGAATGGAAAGATGTGCTAATATAGAGTGGGCGGCAGAGATTCGCCGCCGGATATAAGTAAAATTATTTTATATACAGGAGCGACACGACAATGAGACCCGTAGAAAGTTCTGATAAGCTGAAGATCGTACACAGCGATATACGCGGCCCTGTGTTTGAAAAGGCTCAGGAGATGAGCCGGCAGGGGATAGAGGTCTTGAAGCTGAACACCGGAAACCCTGCCACCTTTGGCTTTACCATGCCCCCCAGTGTGAAAAACGCATTGCTCGCCAATGCGGATAAGGCTGTGGCCTACTGCGACGCCAAGGGCATGCCCGAAGCCCGCCAGGCTCTGGCGGAATACCACACCAGCCGGGGCCTTCAGGATATCACGCCGGACGATATTTATATCGGCAATGGCGTAAGCGAGCTGGCTCCTATGATATGCAACAGCATTCTGAGCGCCGGGGACGAGCTGCTGATGCCTTCTCCCAGCTACAGCCTGTGGTCAAACGCCGCATATCTTGCCGGAGCTAAGCCTGTGTTCTATACATGCGATGAGGCGTCTGACTGGTATCCCGATGTGGCGGATATGGAAAAAAAGGTCACAGCCCGCACCAAGGCTGTCCTGCTGATAAACCCCAATAACCCCACCGGTCAGGTATATGCTCCGGAGCTGGTGGAGCAGGTCTGCGAGTTTGCGCGGCGGCATGAGCTGCTGGTCATTTCCGATGAGATATATGACCGGCTCATCATCGACGATGTGCCCTACCGTTCCACGGCGGCCATCGCTCCCGATCTGCCGGTGGTTACGCTCAACGGCCTTTCCAAGTCCCACATCATTTGCGGCTTCCGCTGCGGCTGGGCGGTTGTCTCCGGCCCCCGTGACCTGACGGCAACGCTGAAGGAGTGCCTTGGAAAGCTCTGCGCCATGCGCCTTTGCGGCAATGCGTTGACCCAGCTGGTTATCCCCGCGGCTATGAACGACCCGGAGAGCACCAAAGCCATGCTGGTCCCCGGCGGCCGTATCTATGAGCAGCGGGAGGCCGCCTGCCGGGCATTGGATGTGCTGGCGGATCGGGGGCTGGTGTCTTACCGGCGGCCCCACGCGGCGTTTTATGTGTTCCCCAAGATCCTGGGCGGCAAGGTGAAAAATGACAAGCAGTTCGCCTTTGACGTGCTGGATGCCAAACATATCCTTATCGTGGCCGGCAGCGGCTTTGACTGGCCCACGCCTGACCATTTCCGTCTGGTGCTTCTGCCGGCGGCAGAGAAGATATATCAGGCTATTCTGGACATCGGCGACTTTTTGGAGACCTATCAGCAGTAAAAATATGGGAGCGCGGCGGATATTTCCCTCGATGCTCCCATTTTTTAAAAATTATTGACAGAGGCCTCCTCGGTGTGGGCATTTTCGTAGGCCCGTCGGATGTCCTCCGGCATATCCGCCGGAGGTATGCTCCGCAGGCGTTCCTCATTGCCGTCCAGAATAGCCTGGTCATAATACCAGCATTTGTATTTCAGCATATCCAGCGCCCGGCCCATCTGCTCCAACTCGGCCTCCAGCGAGGCCTTCCGTTCTGCCAGCAGCGCCCGGCGCAGGGGATAGGTCTCACTGCCCTGGACAGACCACTCCATAAACTGGCGAATGTCCTTGATCTCCAGGCCGGAGCGTTTCAGACATTCAATGACCCGCAGGGTTTCCAACTCCCCGTCTCCAAACTGGCGTATGCCCCCGCTTCGCTGCATGTTGGGAAATAAACCCTGCTTATCGTAATACCGTAGCGTGGAGACAGGCAGTCCTGTCATTTCAGACACTTGACCGATTGTATACATCATTGCCTCGCTTCCATAGAAAAAACAAATCAGAAGAATTGTAAAAAATTTCAATACAGGTCTTGACTTAAAGTCAGGTTTAGGTGTTATTATTATATCAGATGGGAGCTGAAAAGTCAAACTGCGGCGCAGAAGTCATATTTTCTGATGACGCTCCTGATCGAACCTGCAGACTCACATTTTGGAGGATAAAATCGTGGAAAAAGCAAAGGTATATTTTACAAAAAAGATCGATGCAGCCAGCCTGATCGCTATTTATAAGGCGCTGGGCCGGAATCTGCACGGCAAGGTAGCTGTAAAGATATCCACCGGGGAGCCCGGGGGGCACAACTTTCTCCAGCCCTCGCTGATCGGTGACCTGACCCATCTGGTGACCGGCACCATCGTGGAATGCTGCACGGCCTACGAGGGCAAGCGCATGAAGGTGGAGGATCACTGGCAGACTGTTAAAGATCACGGCTTTTCTGCTATGGCCCCCTGCGACATTATGGATGAGATGGGGGAGACAGAGCTTCCTGTAAAGGATGGTTTTCACCTGAAAACCAACATTGTGGGAGATCACTTTACCAGCTATGACTCTATGCTGATACTCTCTCATTTCAAGGGACATATGATGGGCGGCTTTGGCGGCGCACTGAAAAATATGAGCATCGGCATCGCCTCCTCCCGTGGCAAGGCCAATATCCACACTGCCGGCGCCACAGCGGACTATACGGCTATGTGGGACGTTCCGGTGGAGCAGGATGATTTTCTGGAATCCATGGCGGACGCCTGCAAGAGTGTTATCGACTATATGGGCAAGGACAATATTCTCTATATCAGCGTGGCAAATAATCTGTCCGTTGACTGCGACTGCGACTCCAATCCTCACCCGCCGGAGATGGACGATATTGGTATTTTTGCCTCTATCGACCCGGTGGCCCTGGACCAGGCCTGCTATGATGCGGTGATAAATTCCCCTGATCCCGGCAAGGCGTCCCTGATTGAGCGTATGGATTCCCGCCATGGCATCCATACGGTGGAGGCCGCTGCTCAGCTTGGCCTTGGCGTCAGGGAGTATGAAATCATTTCCATCGACTGAAGGAAGCATAGCCATGAATGAAAAACAGAGAGCAAGCGTAAGAAATACTTCTCTGGGTGCCATGTTCCTGGCTCTGGGGCTTGTACTGCCCTTTCTGACCGGGCAGATACCGCAGATCGGTAATATGCTTCTGCCGATGCATATCCCCGTTCTGCTGTGTGGCCTGATATGCGGCTGGCAGTACGGTCTGGTGATAGGATTTATCACACCGCTTCTGCGGGGAGTCCTGTTCGGGATGCCGCCGTTTTATCCAAACGGCATTGCCATGGCCTTTGAGCTGGCCACCTATGGCCTCGTGGTGGGACTGCTGTACTCTCGCTCCCGCTGGAAATGTATCGTGGCGCTGTACCGCTGCCTGATCGCTGCTATGGTGTCGGGGCGCGTTGTGTGGGGCGTGGTCGAAGTGCTTCTTCTTGGTTTGGGAGACAACGGCTTTACTTGGGCAGCCTTTATGTCCGGCGCCTTTTTGAACGCTATTCCGGGTATCATTATCCAGCTTGTTCTGATTCCGGCCATTATGGTGGCTCTGGACCGCACCGGGCTGGTGCGCTTCTCGAAAAATCCCCTGGCGAAGGACGGGGCGGAAGATGCAACAGCTTGACGCTGCTGAAATCGTTTTGCAGTGGCTGGGGGCGCACCCTGCGCCCTCGCCTGCTGTTATCGCCATTGACGGCCGCTGCGCCGCAGGAAAGACCACCCTGGCCAGGCGGCTGGGAGAGGCCCTTTCCTGCGGTGTGGTGCATATGGATGATTTCTTCCTCCGTCCGGAGCAGCGAACGGCTCAACGCCTGGCGGAGCCCGGCGGGAATGTGGACTATGAGCGTTTTTTGAACACGGTCCTGGAACCGCTGAACAGGGGAGAGTCTTTTTCCTATCAGCCCTATGACTGCCACAGCGGGATGCTCCAAGCCCCGGTTTTCGTAAAGCCCTCGCCCATAACGATTGTGGAGGGGAGCTACAGCTGTCATCCGGCGCTGTGGGAGCATTATCACTGCCGGGTCTTCCTGACTATAGACAGGGCGGAGCAGCATCGGCGCATAGGCCAGCGCAACGGATCGGAAGGCCTGCAAATGTTTTTAGAGAAATGGATACCCCTGGAGGAGCGGTATTTTGCATCTCTGGCGGAGCGATGTATGGATGGTACCCTGTGGATAGACGGCGATGGCCATTCTATTACAAAGGAGGACTTTTTGTCCGACAGATAAGTGACTTTGCGGGCAGAGCGCAAAGCGGGGTTTTTATACAAAAAAGAAAGGAATAGGGAATACAATATGGAAAAAATCGTGCAGACTGCGGGACGGGATGCTCTGGGCGAATTTGCCCCGGCCTTTGCCCATTATAACGACGATATCCTCTTTGGGGAAAACTGGAACGATCAGGGTATCGACCACAAGACCCGGTGTATTATCACTGTGGTGGCGCTGATGGCCTCCGGCGTCACAGATTCCTCCCTGAAGTATCATCTGATGAACGCTAAGGCTGCCGGTGTTACCCGGGAGGAGATCGCCGCTGTCGTCACGCATGCGGCCTTTTATGTCGGCTGGCCCAAGGGATGGGCCGTATTCAATATGGCCAAGGAGGTCTGGTCGGAGGATGCGGTGCCCACAGACGCCAAGGCCGCTCATGCCGCTGAGATGGTGTTTCCCATCGGCACGCCGAATGATGCGTTTGCCCAGTATTTTATCGGTCAGAGCTATCTGGCTCCGGTCTCCACCAGCCAGGTGGGCATTTTTAATGTTACCTTTGAGCCGGGCTGCCGCAATAATTGGCATGTCCATCATGGGGAAAAGGGCGGCGGTCAGATTCTGATATGCGTGGCCGGCCGCGGCTATTATCAGGAGTGGGGCAAGGCTGCTGTGGAAATGAAGCCCAGCGACTGCATTAATATCCCCGTTGGCGTGAAGCACTGGCATGGCGCCGCGCCGGATAGCTGGTTCAGCCATCTGGCCATAGAGGTCCCCGGTGAAAACACATCCAATGAATGGCTGGAGGCTGTAGACGATCAGCAGTATGGGAGCTTAAGATGAAAGCTTTCCTTGATCCTTCCGAGCTGATCATGTAGCGAAAGGCTCTCTTAAAACAACGAAATAATGGCGTCAATACGACTCCCCCGTAAAAAGATCACCTTTTTACGGGGGAGTGAGGTTTTGATGGGAATGATTTCAAAGCGCCTTCCTTGCTGTACCGCGCTGTTCGAGGGTCTGGAGCGCGGCGGCGGGGTCTTTTATTTTTGACAGGAAGATCATGGCGGCGATGATATATGGCTTGAAGCTTGCCTGACGATATAGCGGGGTGCGGTAACGATCAAAGACAGAGGCGGCCACCTCGCCTTTATCGCAGGAAACGCCGGTGATATCCGCCGGCAGGCAGTGGAGATACAGAGCCTTTCCGTCCCGCGTCATGGCCATGCGGCGCTCATCGCACTCCCAATCTGTATGCTGGGCGTTCTGGGCCAGAAGCTGCTTCTCCAGAGCATCTATGCCTGCTTTGTCCCCCTGCGCGTAGAGCTCGGTGCGCTGTTCCATGGCGGCGAAGGGCGCCCAGCTCTTGGGATAGACTATGTCCGCATCCCGGAACGCCTCATCCATGGTATCCACCCGGGTGAAGCTGCCTCCGGAGGCAATGGCCTGCTTTGCTGCCAGCTCCTCCACCTGCGGGAATACGTCATAGCCCTCCGGATGAGCCAGGACTACATCCATACCGAAGCGGGTGAACAAACCTATGACTCCCTGGGGCACAGAGAGGGGCTTGCCATAGCTGGGAGAATATGCCCACGTCATGGCGACCTTTTTTCCCCTCAGATTTTCCACGCCGCCGAAGGTATGTATCATATGCAGCAGATCGGCACAACACTGGGTGGGATGGTCGATATCGCACTGAAGGTTCACAAGGGTGGGCGTCTGCTCAAGAATGCCGGCGTCATGGCCCTGGCGTACAGCGTCAGAGACGGCCTTTTGATAGGCGTGGCCCTTTCCGATGTACATATCGTCCCGAATGCCAATGACATCTGCCATGAAGGAGATCATGTTGGCGGTCTCCCGCACAGTCTCCCCGTGGGCGATCTGGCTTTTGCTCTCGTCCAGGTCCTGTACCTCCAGCCCCAGCAGATTGCAGGCAGAGGCAAAGGAAAAGCGGGTGCGGGTGGAATTATCCCGGAACAGGCTGACAGCCAGGCCGGAGTCGAATATCCGGGGGGAGATATTATTTTCCCGCAGGCATCGCAAGGCGTCTGCCACGGTGAACAGAGCGGCAAGCTCATCGTCCGTCTTGTCCCATGTAAGAAAGAAATCCTCCCCATACATGGCGGCGCAATCCAGCCCCGCGAGCCGCGTGGCGAAAGAGTCCATCAGGCTCATGCTTTGTTCCTCCCTTTTCTGGAAAATCTGGCCAGCAGCCGCTTAAAAATATTCGGGCGCTCGTTGTCTTCCGGCGTGACCAGGGATGTGGTGCTTGTCAGAGCATTATACTCCCAAGGGACAGCGGCATAGACGGCGGCGCAGGTGACAAGATCTTGCTTCCAGGTAATCTCGTTGGGAGCGTGAGCCTGGCTCTCTGCACCGGGGCCGAAGCCCACGCAGGGAATGCCGAACCGGCCCTGGATGGAGACGCCGTTGGTAGAGAAGGTCCATTTGTCTATCAGCGGACGACCTTCACGGAGAGGCACGGCCGAGCCCTGGCCGGTGCGCTCATTGCCGAACATGGACTGATGGACCTGGGCCAGCGCCTGAACATGGGGGGCAGATTCCGGATTTACCCAGGTGGGGAAATAGCAGTCCGTTTCATAGACCAGCCCTGTCCAGGAGGGACGGTTGTATTTGTACATGGATACGGTAACATCCTTTGCATACCTCCGGCAGGAGGGGAGATCCAGTATCTCCTGGAGGCAGCTTTCAAATGTCTCCCCGGCGGTCATCCGCCGGTCAAGGCTGACGGAGCAGCTGTCTGCCACGGCGCAGCGGGAGGGAGAGGTGAAGAATATCTCACTGACGGTAACGGTGCCGCGGCCAAGAAACCGCGCGTCCTCCGCGTGAGGGTTGTATTTTTCATCGAGCATCTTTACGAGACCCTTGATCTCTGTGCTGTCCTCGGCGTCATTTTCATTCAGAGCCCGGATGTCCTGAAGAATATCGGCCATTTTGAAGATGGCGTTATCTCCCCGTTCCGGTGCGGAGCCGTGGCAGGAGACGCCCTTTATGTCTACGCGTATCTCCATCCGCCCTCGGTGGCCCCGATAGATGCCGCCGTCTGTCGGCTCTGTAGAGACCACAAACTCCGGGATCACATTGCCCTTGTTGTAGATATACTGCCAGCAGAGGCCGTCACAGTCCTCCTCCTGCACCGTTCCCGTGACCATGATGCGAAATCCTGCGGGAATGATGTTCAGCTCTTTCATCAGCTTTGCTCCATATACTGCGCTGACGATGCCGCCAAGCTGATCGGAGGCTCCCCGGCCGCCTATCTCCTGATCGTTCTCATAGCCCTCATAGGGGTCGAAGCGCCAGTTATCTCGCAGGCCGACGCCCACTGTATCGATGTGGCCGTCAAAGGCGATGGTGCGCCCGCCCTGGCCCATGAAGCCGATCACATTTCCTTGGGGGTCGATAAAGCACTCGTCAAAGTCCAGCTTTTCCATTTCTGCCAGGATACGGCGGGCGTGGGCTTCCTCGCCGGCGCTTTCTCCCGGCAGAGCGATAAGCTCCCGCAGGAAGGTGGTCATGTCCTGCTGGTAGCATTCAGCTACGCGCTTGATGATCTCATGATTCATTTTCCGATAACTCCTCCGCTAAAGATAATATAGCTCACCCGATATCGTTGTGCCGCTGAGATGATTTTCTTCTGGGAGCTGTTGTGAAACTCACAGACCTGAGCCGGGACCGTATCGGCATTATGGAGGCTGTGCCTGCTTTCTGCTGACAGCGGCCGGAGCATCAAGTCCTGCCCTCATACGGAGGACAGGTTAATTATACACCATATGGCGAATATTGTCCATGAAGTTTCAAATGATAATAATGCGGAAAATGCACAGGCATAGAGAGTAAATGTGGTTAGGCTCAACCGGATATGACAGCTCCCTGGGTATAGCGGTGGACAGGTGAAATCGCATATACGAAGGACGACCGATCCAGTGCGGATCGGCCGTCCATTTCTCTTTGTATGCTATGACCAGAGCTGTCTCTGCTGAGAACGTACTGTAGTACGGTTTTCCTAGGAAATAATCTCCCACAACGCATCGGTGCTGCTGGTGGAGCAGAACGGGCTGCCTTCCGCAGCGTCGCGCCAGAAGAGGAGCTGGGTGTTTTGATCTGTGGAGAGGATATAGATAACACCCCGGTATTCCACGGAGCATATGTCTGTCAGCTCAACGTCGGACTCAGCGTAGGCGGTGGAGTCAAGAAGGGCGGCAAAGGCGTCCTCGTTTTCTTCGGAAATGGAGCCGAGATAATTTCCGTCCATGTCATATACGGCCAGACCATCGATCTCGTCTTCGGCTGGCGAACCGCCATCCAGTGCTGCGCCGGCGGCGGAGGAAGTGGCAGCGTTGGCCTCAGCTTCCGTGACCTCGGCGAATTCCGCAGTTTCTTCTTCATAGGCTGCTACGTCTCCTATCGTGTCCCCGGAGACGGCTTCATCGGCGGCTTCCATTTCAAATTCAGCGGTCTCAACCTCCGCCGTATCGGCTGATCGAATTGATAAACTGCTGCCGGTGCCCGTCAGGCCCCGACCATTCCAGGAGGCATATGTAGCAGCCCCGACAACGATGACCAGACAGGCGGCCGCTGCGAACCTCGTCCAGCGGGGGAGAGGATGCGCCCGTTTTTCTGGCTTGCTGCTGCCGGTGCTTTTGCTGGCACTGCCGCTCTCAGCCCGGACACGGGTCATAACGTCCCGGGATAGGGCGGCGGGAGGCTGGACTACGTCCTGCTGTATGGTGTGCGAAACGGTGAAAAGCAGATTCCACATGGCCTGACAGCTTTTACAGGTACGCATATGGGTGCGAAGGGCGGCAGCGTCTTCCGGAGATATTTCGTCGTCCAGCATTTGGCTCATCAGCTCCTGCCAGCGTTCGCAGTCAGACATTACCCGCACCCCCTTTCCTGCTTTGATCGTCCTTTTCATAAGACGGCTCCGGGCCGAAAATGTTCCCCTCCGCCGTCAAGATTGCGGCCAGCTTGCGCCGGGCCCGGAATATACGGCTTTTAACTGTTCCGGGCTCCAGGCCGGTGACTTGGCCTATTTCCTCATAGGACGGGCCGCCCAGCTCCCGCAGTACCAGCGCCTGCCGAAAGCCGGGCTCCAGCTGAGCCAATCCGTCCCGGATGGCCTGCCGCCGCTCGCTTCGTTCCAGACTTTTTTCAGGGGATGATCGGTCGTCCGCCAGGGGAAGCTCTCGTCCATCCTCGTCGGTCAGCGTGTCGTGGGCCTGACGCGCCCGCGCCCGCAGCATATCCAGGCATACGTTGCTGGTCAGCCGGTAAAGCCAAACGGAAAACCTGCTGTTTCCCCGGAAGGACTTCAAGGCGCGCCAGGCGCGAAAAAAGGCCTCCTGGGAAGCGTCCAGCGCATCCTGCGGGTCGGACAGCATATGCAGAGCCAGGTTATATACCATCGTTTCATTGGCCTTCACTAGCGCCTCGAATGGCTCCGGGTCCCCGGCCAGTACAGCATTAATGAGCTGCTGTTCTTCTCGTCTTGTCATGGGTCACAAAGCTCCCTTTTGGCGCGGCGGATGATGCGTTCTATGTCGTCTAAAGTATTAATCTTTACGATATCCTGTTTGATCGGCCCGGAACGAGGCGCGCCCCGGAAGTACCAGGCAAGTTGCTTCCGGGCCTCCAGGCAGGCAATCTTTGGGTCTTTCCACTGACAGGCCAGGGTGAATTGATACAGGGCCTCGTCCAACCGCTGGGCCAGAGGCGGAAGCTCCGGCTCTGGCTGGTCGTTCAGTGCGGCATTGATCTGCTCAAAAAGCCAGGGATCGCCGAAGCTGCCCCGGCCGACCATGCACATATCTGCTCCTGTGCGGCGTAAAAGCCGCTTTGCGTCATTGCCGGAGAATACGTCTCCGTTTGCGATAACAGGGATGGAGACGGCGGCCTTTACATCCCGGATGATATCCCAATCCGCTACACCGGCATACATCTGCACCCGTGTCCGGCCGTGGACGGCGATGGCGGCGGCTCCCGCCTGCTGACACATAACGCCGAATTCCACAGCGTTCACATGGCCCCCATCCCAGCCCTTGCGGAATTTCACTGTGACGGGAACGCCTGCCTGCCGGACACAGGCCTGGATGATCTGAAAGGCCAGATCAGGGGCCTTCATCAGGGCGGAGCCGTCCCCGCTTTTGACGACCTTTCCTACCGGACAGCCCATATTGATATCCAGTATATCTGCCCCGGACAGCTCGACGGCCATGGCTGCCGCTTCCCCCATGATGGCGGGGTCGGAGCCGAAGATCTGGGCACAGACGGGGTGATCGACTTCCGGGCAAAAAAGCAGCTCTTTTGTTTTTTCATCGTGATAGACAAGGCCCCGGCTGGATACCATTTCTGTGTATGTCAGGGCCGCGCCGTGCCGGCGGCAGATGTGGCGAAATGCTGCGTCCGTCACCCCCGCCATCGGGCCAAGGGCCGCCTTTCCTACTATTTCCACCTGTCCTATCCTCATGACCTGTGTATCACCTCCCGGCGCAGACCGCGCCCGGGCCACATTGTATCAGGTATGGGGCGCCGGGTCAATGAGGATAGGAAGGATTTTCTTTAAAATTGCCGGATAAGCTCCCTTCGGAGGCGGAGAATGATGCGTTTTTCCAGACGGCTTATATAGCTTTGGGATATGCCTAAAAGGTCGGCTACCTCCTTCTGCGTCAGCTCCTCATATCCCTCCAGGCCGAAGCGCATCAGGATGATGGAGCGGTCCCGTTCGTCCAGCCGACCCACAGCCTCCATCAGCAGCTGCCGCTCTACATCCTCCTCGATGGGCTTTATGACCTCGTCCTCGTCTGTGCCAAGCACGTCGGACAAGAGCAGCTCGTTGCCGTCCCAATCCGTATTCAGCGGCTCGTCAATGGAAACCTCAGAGCGATGAGAACTCTTTTTTCGCAGAAACATAAGGATTTCATTTTCAATGCAGCGGGAGGCATAGGTGGCCAGCTTGATGTTTTTTTCCAGATTGAAGGTGCCGACAGCCTTTATCAGGCCAATGGTGCCAATGGAGATCAGATCTTCGATGTTCACGCCGGTGTTTTCAAATCGCCGGGCGATATAGACCACCAGGCGGAGGTTGTGCTCGATCAGAGTCTGCCGGGCTTCATGGTCGCCCTTGGCCAGGGCTGCGATAGCGGCCTCCTCCGCCGGCTTATCCAGAGGCGGGGGCAGGGTGTCGCTACCGCCAATGTAAAAAATGCGGGGAGCTTGCCGGAGGTGCAGATCGATTTGCAGCAATAAAAGATAAAGACGATTCATATGCTTCCTTTCGTGAGAATGAGGGATGGATTCAAATGACGGCCTGGTAGCTGCCGTCTGTGCCGATGTCACCGGGGGCTATGGCTGCGATCAGATCATGCCGTTCCTGACCGTCCACAATGACCATGTCCGGGCGAAAGGCGGCCAGCAAGTGGCCATCTCCGCCAATCCCGGCATACGGTATCAGACGGAGACCGGGTATGTGCGCCACGGCTTCCACTGCCGGGCTTTGAAGATGGGCGGCCTCCTGGGCCGTAAACAGGGCCTGCACCGCTCCGGCCTCCGCCACGAAGACGGAGCAGCCGGTCATGGGGTCATAGAGGCCGTTTCCCGTGTCCTCCAGGGCGCGGATATGTACAGTCCTGTCCCGGCGCTGGATGGCAATGTCCACCAGGCGACGCTGAGCGTTTTTTACCGTCCGGCGAAAGACCAGGCTCACTGCGGCCCAGCACAGGGCGAAGGATATGACAAGAACACGCATATCCAGCCGGACGAGCCGGTCACTGCCGCTGTGCCAGGTGCGGCTGCCCTGATATAATCCGGCGGCGAATACCGCCCCGCCGAACAGTGCGGATACGCCAAGAAAGGCTGCCAGACATCGCCAAATTCTCCGTTCTTCTCCAAAGGCTATAAGCGTCATGACGGCAGCCAGCACCGGACGCATGACCGGCGCATCCAGCCACGCCAGAGACGGTATAAGGGACAGACAACACCACAGAGCGCCTAGGGCTGACCCTGCAAGAAAACGTCTCCGCCGGAAGGGTAGAGAACAAATTTTTGCCGTTCCCAGCAGCAGAAAGTAATCAATGACAAGATTCAGCAGGAACAGCTCATCCAAATAAATGGTCTCCATAAGGTGATTGTAGCGTCCTGGCTGTGCGAACGCGGTTGAAATTGGCGGCCAACTATGTTAAAATTTCCAGAGCAGCCATATTGAGGGAATGGAGATAAGGTTGAAATAAAGTCGCCTCTGTTGTAAAATATGGCATAGACCCAGGAAATAAAACCTAAGGGAGAACCTGAACGATGGAAAATTTGACCCCGGCTTATCGCCGGATCTTATTGAAGCTCAGTGGAGAGGCATTGGCCGGCAGTGCCGGACGGGGCCTTGATTTTGACGTAATCCGCCAGGTGTGTCAGGCGGTGAAGCGCTGCACGGAGATGGGCGTCCAGGTCGGCATTGTCACCGGCGGCGGAAACTATTGGCGCGGCGTGAAGGACGGGGGAGGCCGCATGGAGCGCTCCCGTGCCGATCAAATGGGCATGCTGGCCACGGTGATGAACAGTCTTGCTATGGCGGAGGCCCTGGAGCAGGTCGATGTGCCTGTCCGTGTGCAGACCATGATCGATATGCCCCGTATTGCGGAGCCTTACTGTTATGGCCGCGCCATGCACCACATCGAAAAGGGCCGGGTGGTCATTTTCGGCGGCGGCAGCGGCAACCCCTATTTTTCCACGGATTCTGCCGCGGCCCTGAAGGCGGCGGAGCTGGGGGCGGATATTCTGCTGATGGCGAAAAATATCGACGGAGTGTATACCGCTGACCCTAAGACCGGCCCCTCTGCCCAGCGTCTGGACAGCATCACCTACCGGCGTATTCTGGAGGAGCATCTCACCGTTATAGATTCCACCGCCGCCTGCCTTTTGCAGGATAACGCCATCCCTACCATGATTTTTGCCCTGAATCCGCCGGAGAATATCGTCCGGGTCGTATGCGGGGAGCGCATAGGAACCATCGTGAAGTAAATGGCTCGAAGGCCTGAATTTATTATATATTTAGGAGGATATACCCATGGAACTGAAAGCGGAGCTAAAGGAATTTGAGGACAAAATGCAGAAGACAAAGGACTTCCTTACCGGACAGTTCGACGCTGTCCGGGCGGGGCGGGCCAACGCCGCTGTTCTGAACGGCATTACGGTGGATTATTACGGTACTGCTACCCCCATCAACCAGGTGGCGGCCATATCCGTTCCTGACCCCCGTACCCTGGTTATCAGCCCCTGGGACGCCTCAGTCCTGAAGGGAATCGAGAAGGCTATCCTAACATCAGAGCTGGGGATCAACCCTCAGAATGACGGCCGGGTCATCCGTCTGGTGTTCCCTCAGCTTACGGAGGAGCGGCGCAAGGAGCTGGCAAAGCAGGTGCGTAAGTACGGCGAGGAGGCCAAGGTCGCTGTGCGGAATATCCGCCGGGATGCTATGGATAAGATCAAAAAGCAGCTTAAGGCGGGTGAGATCACAGAGGACGACCAGAAGATTCTGGAGCGCGATCTCCAGAAAATCACGGACGACAACATCAAGGACATCGATAAGATGACAGAGGTCAAGGAAAAAGAGCTTTTTGCCATATGAGTCCAAAAAAACAAAACGAATTGGCGGAGGGGGCAGGCAGTCCCCCCCGCCATATCGCCATCATTATGGACGGCAACGGCCGCTGGGCAAAAAAGCGCAGCCTGCCCCGCACAGCCGGCCATGCCGC
Source organism: Oscillospiraceae bacterium (assembly GCA_021203045.1). GTDB lineage: Bacteria > Bacillota > Clostridia > Oscillospirales > Oscillospiraceae > CAJOIG01. The sequence continues at coordinate 22,700 of JAJQBY010000078.1, forward strand.
CGGGGTGGAGAGCTTTCGCCGCGCCGCCAAATATTGCCGCCGCATTGGGGTGGAATACCTGACGGTGTATGCCTTCTCTACGGAGAACTGGAAACGTCCCCTGGAGGAGGTGCAGGCGATCATGGGCCTGCTGAAAAAATACTTGGGGGAGGCCCTGGAGGGCCTGGCAGCGGAGCAGACGCGCCTGTGCTTTTTCGGCGATCTGTCCGCGCTCAGCCCGGAGCTGCAGGCGCTTTGCCTGGACTGCGCGGAAAAATCCAAGGACTATCAGGGCGGTCAGGTGAATGTCTGCCTGAATTACGGAGGCCGGGATGAGATTGTCCGGGCGGCGAAAAAATGGGCAGCGGAGGGCTGCCCGGAGCTGACGGAGGAACGGTTCGGAAACTATCTATGGAGTGCCGGCGTGCCTGACCCTGACCTTCTTATCCGTCCCGGCGGGGAGACGCGGATATCCAATTATCTTCTCTGGCAGCTGGCCTATACGGAGATGGTGTTTTCCGATGTTCTGTGGCCGGATTTTGACGAACGGGAGATAGACAAGGCCATCGAGATATACCACAGCCGAAACCGCCGGTATGGCAATGTGAGATAGGAGGGTACAGTCCTATGATACGATCTGTTTCTGTTCTTGGCTCTACCGGGTCGATCGGCCGTCAGTCGCTGGACGCGGCGGAACGCCTGGGCATACAGGTGACGGCTCTGGCCGCTCAGAGAAGTGTGAAGCTGCTGGAGGAGCAGATTCGCCGTTTCAGGCCAAGGTTTGCCGCTGTGTATGATGCGCAGGCGGCAAAGGAGCTGAAGATCGCCGTGAGGGACATGGACGTGACGATTGGCGACGGGATGAGCGGCCTGCGGGCGGCTGCTGTATATGACTGCGAAGGCGTTGTGACGGCGGTATTCGGCTCGGTCGGTCTGCGGCCCACTCTGGACGCTATCGCTGCGAAAAAGAGGATATGTCTTGCCAATAAGGAGACGCTGGTCTGTGCAGGACAGCTCGTGATGCAAGCAGCGGCAGAGCAGGGGGCTGAGATACTGCCGGTGGACAGTGAGCACTCTGCTATTTTCCAGTGTCTGGAGGGGCGAAAAAGTCAGCTGCATAAAATACTTTTGACCGGCTCCGGCGGCCCGTTTCGGGGCTGGACAAGAACGCAGACGGCGTCGGTGACGCCGGAGCAGGCGGTACGCCATCCCAATTGGAATATGGGAGCAAAAATATCTGTTGACAGCGCCACCATGATGAACAAAGGCCTGGAATTTATCGAGGCTATGCACTTATTTTCCGTCACTCCGGAGGACATCCAGGTTGTTGTACACCCTCAAAGCGTTATACACTCCATGGTGGAGCTGAACGACGGCACGGTGCTGGCCCAGCTCGCGGTGCCGGATATGGGTCTGCCGATTCAATATGCAATGACATGGCCGGAACGTAGCGCTTCGCCCTATCAACGGCTTGATTTCTGGCAGATGAAGGATATGACCTTTGAAGCGCCTGACCTGACGAATACCCCATGCCTGGCTCTGGCCATGGACTGCGCCCGTCAGGGCGGCCTGGCCCCGGCGGTGATGAGTGCAGCGAACGAGGCAGCGGTGAGTTTGTTTCTCCGTGGAAAAATCGGATATAATGAGATATATGACCGGGTAGCGGCGGCGGTACAGGCAGCTCCCGTCATGGCGGAGCCGGGCCTGGAGGATATCCTGGCTGCGGACGGGCAGGCGAGAGAGAAGGTTTTGGAGGGACTTCAATAATCTGCTGCTCGATGGAATAGAATACAGTCAACAGCGTTTTATTATCCAGGAAAGGATTTATATGAGCACTTTGTTATACATCTTGCTGGCTATTCTCATCTTCGGCGTGCTTATCGCCATTCATGAGCTGGGGCATTTTTTGGCAGCCCGGCTCTGCGGTGTGAAGGTGCTGGAATTTGCCATTGGTATGGGGCCGGCCATTTGGACAAAGGAGAGCAAGAGAGGAACGCAGATAAGCCTGCGGTGTCTGCCCATAGGGGGATACTGCGCCATGGAGGGGGAGGATGCGGATTCTGAGGACCCGCAGGCCTTCTCCAATGCCGCCCCGTGGAAGCGGCTTATCATTCTGGCGGCAGGGGCATTCATGAACTTTTTACTGGGATTTTTGCTGATCATTATTTGTTTTTCCCAGCTTTCTGCCTTCACAACGCCTACCATCACCAGCTTTATGGACGGCTGTCCCTACGAGGGAGAGGATGGCCTGATGGTGGGGGATACGTTTTATAAAATCAACGGGGAGCGGATATACTTCTCCTCCGATGTATCCACTTATTTGCAGCGAAGCGGCAGCGATTACGCGGATATCGTGATTATCCGGGACGGGGAGAAGGTGACGCTGGAGGACTATCATATCACCCTTCTGGACTACACTGACCCGGACACAGGGGAGACGGTCCAGCGCTATGGCCTGTATTTCGGCGTGAAGGAGACCGGTATCCTGGCCCAGCTGAAATATTCCTGGTATTGTGCCCTGGACTTCGTGCGCATGGTGCGGTTGGGCCTGGTGGATCTGATCACCGGTGCGGTAGGCGTAGATCAAATGTCCGGCGTGGTGGGCATTGTGGATATGATCGCTGAGGTAGGTACGGAATCGGCCACAACCTATGACGCGTTCCTGAACATCGCCTACCTTGCGGCATTTATTGCCATAAACCTTGCGGTGATGAACCTCTTGCCCCTGCCGGCCCTGGACGGGGGAAGGATATTTTTCCTTCTCGTCACCTGGGTGTTGGAAAAAATAAGACGAAAGAAAATTGATCCTAAGTACGAAGCCTATATCAACACAGCCGGACTGGCGCTGCTGATGGGGTTGATGGTATACGTTATGTATAATGATATCGTTCGTATCATTGCCGGATAGCGGGAGAGCGACCATGAAAAGAGAGCAGACAAGGCAAATTCACGTGGGAAAGATCGCCGTGGGCGGCGGCGCACCTGTTTCCGTTCAGTCCATGTGCAATACAAAGACCCAGAATGTGGAAGCTACCTTGGCCCAGATGGGTGCGCTGGCGGCGGCCGGATGTGATATTATCCGGGTAGCGGTGCCGGATGAGGCGGCGGCCCGGGCATTAAAACCCATCATGGCACAGGCACCTATGCCCGTGGTGGCAGATATTCATTTTGACTATCGTCTGGCTCTGCTGGCGGCAGAGGCCGGCGTTTCCGCCGTGCGGATAAATCCGGGCAACATCGGCGCCGCCGAAAGGGTGGAGGCGGTGGCCCGGGCCTGCAAGGAACGGGGCATCCCCATTCGTGTGGGGGTGAACTCCGGTTCAGTGGAAAAGAGTGTTCTGGCAAAATATGGCGGCCCCACGGCGGAGGCCCTGGTGGAGAGCGCGGCCATGGAGCTGGAGGCTTTGGCCCGGGCGGATTTTCATGATGTGGCGCTGTCCGTCAAGGCGTCAGATGTGCCTACGGCGGTGGCCGCTTACCGCTTGGCGGCGGAGCGGTTTGACTGTCCGCTCCATGTGGGTGTCACAGAGGCAGGGACAAGCTATGGCGGACTTGTGAACTCTGCCATAGGCATCGGCACCCTTCTGATGGAGGGTATCGGAGACACCATCCGGGTCAGTCTGACGGCCGACCCGATGGAGGAGGTCAGGGCCGGGCTGGCCATTCTGCGTGCCTGCGGTCTGCGGCAGGGTGGGGTCCGGTTTGTGTCCTGTCCCACCTGCGGCCGGACACAGATCGATCTGATATCCCTGGCGAAAGCGGCCGAGGAACGGCTCTCCGGCCTAGACCGGCCGATTACCGTAGCCGTGATGGGGTGTGAGGTGAACGGCCCGGGAGAGGCCCGGGAGGCCGATTTTGGCATGGCCGGTGGCAAGGGCTACGGGAGCCTTTTTATGAAGGGAAAGGTCGTGCAGACAAAGATTCCGGAGGAGCAGCTTTTAGATCGGCTGATGGAACTGATAGAGAGCAATGGAGGAAATACATAAGCTTTGGATACGATCCCGTTTTTAGATATGTTCCCCTGCTGTTTGGGGGTAAATAAGGGCTACGGGGACCTGGATTCTGCCAACGTCCTGTCTGCCACTGTGAGCCATGACCGTATGAGCATGACGGTCCAGGTGCAGTTTCCATCTATGCCTGCGCCGGCGGAGCTGACCACTCTGGAATGGAAGCTGGCGGAGGAATATGGCCTGCGCACCGTTATATTGGACGCTACCTGGCCGGGTAAAAATGAAACGGAAAAACCCACTGCTGCCAGAAAGGAGAAAAAAACTGGCTCGGTGCTGATGGGAAAGGCGATCAAGGGCCTTCCGACTGCGATGTCCAAAGCCAGTCCGGAGCAGAAAACAGTTATTGTCTCCGGCAAGGTGTTTGCGGCGGAGAGCCGGGCCGTCCAGCGTTTGGGCGCTTCTGTCCTGCAATTTGACATGACCGATGGCACCGGGAGCGTGAGGGTGTCCAAATTCATCCCCAAGGAGGAGGATCAGTCCATTGTGGGCAAGATCGCGCCGGGGATGTATCTGACTGTTTCCGGAGCTATGAAATTCAATAATTACAGCAAAGAGGTGGAACTGGAGCCCCGCCATATCCAGCTTGCGGAGGCGCCGGCGCTGCGTCCGGATAACGCGCCGGTAAAGCGCGTCGAGCTGCATCTTCACACTCAGATGTCTACTATGGACGCACTCACTGACCCGGCGGAGGCGGTAAAGCGGGCAGCGGCCTGGGGGATGCCCGCCGTGGCGATAACCGATCATGGAGTGGCCCAGGCGTTTCCCGCTGCCTCCAAGGCCGCCAAGGGCGTCAAGGTCATATACGGCATGGAGGGCTACTACATAAACGATATCGATGAAGCTGCCGCCGTCCGGGGTGAGGGAGACGGCCCTGTGAGCGGTGAATATGTGGCCTTCGACATCGAGACCACCGGCCTTTCCGACCAGAACGACCGCATAACGGAGATCGGCGCGGTGGTGTTTGGCCCGGATGGAAAACCGGGGGAGAGATTCCAAACCTTTGTAAATCCCGGTATGCACATCCCGCCCGATATCCAGCGGCTGACCGGCATTACCGATCGGGATGTTTTCGATGCACCGGAGGAGGGAGAGGCCGTAGGAGCCTTTCTGGATTTCGTTGCAGGGCGGCCTCTCTGCGCTCACAACGCGGATTTTGACGTGGGCTTTATCTCCGCTGCTGCGGAGCGGATGGAGCGGCCGTTCCAGCCGCTGTATATCGATACGCTGGCTCTGGCCCAGGCGCTGCTGCCTGATCTGCGGAAATTTAAGCTGGACGTTGTCTCCGACCGTCTTGGACTGCCGGGCTTCCGCCACCATCGGGCCTCGGACGACGCCCTGGTCTGCGGCCGAATTCTGCAAAAGTTTGTTCCCATGCTTCAGGAGAAGGGCGCAGATCGTCTGAGTGAAGTGAACGACCTGTGCTTCGCTCTGCGCAAAAAGGCGGGCAAGCTCCCCCGCACAAGGCATATCTCCCTTCTGGTCAGAAACCGGGTGGGATTGAAAAATCTGTATGAACTGATCTCCAAAAGCCATTTGGAGCACTTCCGTAAGGTGCCGATCATACCCAAAAGCCTACTGATACAGCACAGAGAGGGACTTCTCATCGGTTCGGCCTGCGAGGCGGGGGAGTTTTTCCAGGCTGTGGCGCGGAACCGCAGCCGGGCGGAGCTGAGGCGCATCGGGGAATTTTATGATTATTTCGAGATCATGCCCATTGCCAACAACGCCTTTATGCTGAATAACGGCATGGCGAAAAACGTCGAGCAGCTCCAGAACATGAACCGACGGGTCATCCAGCTCGCAGATGAGCTGGGAAAGCCGGTCTGCGCTACCGGGGACGTGCATTTTATGGAACCGGAGGACGAGATATACCGGCACATTCTGCTGAGTGCCAAGAAATTTTCTGATGCTGATCAGGATATGCCGCTGTACTTCCGAAATACGGAGGAAATGCTCCGGGAATTCGATTACTTGGGTGAGGAAAAGGCCTATGAGGTAGTGGTGACGAACACCAATCTGGTGGCGGACATGATTGAGGGCCAGGTGGAGCTGCTGCCGGAGCACAGGCTGTATCCGCCGGTCATAGAAAACTCTGCCGGACAGCTGAAAGACCTGGTATACGGCAGGCTGAAGGAGCTGTATGGGGACCACCCGGAGCAGATCATTATGGACCGGGTAGAGCATGAGATGGATACTATTCTGGGCCGGCACTTCGATGTTATCTATATGTCCGCGCAGAAGCTGGTGGCGGATTCCAATGCTCATGGGTACCTCGTGGGCAGCCGTGGCAGCGTCGGCTCCAGTCTGGTGGCCTATCTTTCCGGCATCACGGAGGTGAACAGCCTTCCGGCTCATTACCTCTGCCGCAATTGCTACTATACGGATTTTGAGTCCGGAAAGGGCTATGGCTGCGGGGCGGATATGCCGGATAAAATATGTCCCCGTTGCGGACAGGAGCTGAGCAAGGAGGGGTTCGATATCCCCTTTGCCACCTTCCTGGGCATCAAGGGAGACAAGGTGCCGGATATTGACCTGAACTTCTCCGGAGAATATCAGGCCCAGGCTCACGCCTATACCCGGACCCTGTTCGGCGCAGATCATGTGTTCAAGGCCGGAACGGTGGGTACGATCGCGGATAAGACCGCCTTTGGCTATGTCAAGATGTACGCCGAGGAACGAGGGCTGGACATGAACCAGGCGGAGATGAACCGCCTGGCCCTGGGGCTTGTAGGCGTGAAGCGTACCACAGGCCAGCATCCCGGCGGCCTTGTCATTATCCCGCAGGATATGGATGTGACGGATTTCTGCCCCGTCCAGCACCCGGCGGACGACCCCGGCACGGATATCGTGACTACCCATCTGGAATATCACTTTATGGAGGATTACCTCCTGAAGCTGGACGAGCTGGGCCACGATAACCCCACCATGATCAATATGCTGGAAAAGCTTACCGGCACAGACGCCAAGACCATCCGGCTGGATGATCCGGAAACCATGAGTCTGTTTTCCTCTCCCAAGGCCCTGGGACTGCCGGAGGACGACCCCATCATCGGCCAGACCGGCTCCATCGGCATCCCGGAATTCGGGACCGGCTTCACCCGGCAGATGCTGGTGGATACCAAACCGGACAAGTTCGATATGCTGGTGCGTCTGTCAGGCTATTCCCATGGCACCGGCGTGTGGCTCGGAAACGCTCAGGATCTGATACGCTCTAAGACTGCCAGCGTGTCGGAGACCATCGGTTGCCGGGACGATATCATGCTCTACCTTATGAGCATGGGCATAGACGCGAATACTGCGTTTAAGTCCATGGAGAACGTCCGCAAGAAAAATAAACAGCTCACAGAGGAGCAGGAGCAGGCTATGCGGGATCACAACGTCCCGGAGTGGTATATCGAATCCTGCCACAAGATAGAATATCTGTTTCCCAAGGCCCATGCGGTGGCCTATGTGCTGATGGCCTTCCGTATAGCCTGGTATAAGGTGCACTATCCGCTGGCGTTTTATTCCGCGCTGTTCTATCGGAGAAGTCAGAAGGACGGCTTCGACGCGGCCATGATGACAGGAGGCCTGAACCAGGTCAAGCAGAAGATCAAGGAGCTGAAGGCTGTTCCAAAAATGACCGGTAAGGAGGAGGAGCTATATACCACACTGGAAATGGTATACGAGTTCTATATGCGCGGCTTTGAGTTTGCACCCATCGACCTGTATAAATCCGATGCGTTCAAATTCCTGCCGAAGGGAGACAAAATGCTGCGGGTGCCCTTTGTAGCCGTTTCCGGCCTGGGGGACACAGCTGCCATGGACCTGGCCCGCGCCAGGGAAGGAAAAGAATCCTTTGTTTCCGTGGAGGAGGTCGCCGCGGCCTGCCCGAAGGTCAGCTCATCCCATATCGAGGCATTGCGGAAGCTGGGCGCCTTTGGCGATATGCCGGAAACCAGCCAGATGACTCTCTTTGATTTCTAAAAAGCCGCTTAATAAAGCAAAAAACAGCGATGCGTCGAACAAAATGTTTTGCGCATCGCATTTTTGTCAAAAATAACTTGTGCTATAGAGAAAAAAGGCTTATAATAGCTTCAGATTCTTTAAGGCTTTAGGGTTTTAAAACCTATTGCTTGCTACAGAATCAAACATTATAAGGAGAAAGAATATGCCTGAGATCAAGTTTTATAAGCATGAACCCATCCCTATGGAGATGCATAAGGTCAAGATTGTCCAGCAGCTCACGCTGCTGCCGGTGGATGAGCGCGTGAAGCGCATCAAGGCTGCGGGCTATAACACCTTCCAGCTCCACAACGGGGATATCTTTATGGATATGCTGACCGACTCCGGCGTGAACGCCATGAGCGACAATATGCAGTCCGCCATGCTCCGCGCGGACGACGCCTATGCCGGCAGCGAGACCTTTTATCGCATGCAGAAGAAGCTGGAGGAGATCTTTGATATCCACTATCTTCTCCCTGCCCACCAGGGCCGCGCCTGCGAAAATATCCTGACCGAGCGGTTCGTAAAGCCGGGCAATTGCGTTATCATGAACTACCACTTCACCACTGCCAAGGCTCATATCACCCGCGTTGGCGGCCGCGTGGAGGAGCTTGTAAAGAAGGAGGGCCTGGAGCCGAAAAGCGATCTTCCTTTCAAGGGCGATATCGACCTGGAGGATTTAGAGGCCTGCATTCAGAAGGAGACTCCCGCAAATGTTCCCTTCATCCGTATCGAGTCCGGCACCAACCTGATCGGCGGTCAGCCCGTTTCCTATGCCAACATGAAGGCGGCTACGGATATTGCAAAGAAATACGGCATTATCACCGTGATGGATGCCTCTCTGCTTCAGGATAACCTGTACTTCATCAAAAAACGGGAGGCCGGCATGGAGGATAAGTCCATCCGTGAGATCACCCGTATGATCGCAGACCTGTTTGATATCATATACTTCTCCGGCCGTAAATTCGGTTTTGCCCGCGGCGGCGGCATTCTGGTGCGCGATGAGGAGATGTACCATTCCATGGAGGACCTGGTCCCCATGTTCGAGGGCTTCTTGACCTACGGCGGCATGTCTGTCAAGGAGATGGAAGCCATGACGGTGGGCTTTGACGAGTCTATGGATATGGACGTTATCTCTCAGGGACCTCAGTTTGTGGACTACTGTGTCCGCAAGCTGGATGAGTACGGCGTGCCTGTCATCACCCCCGGCGGCGGCCTGGGTGCTCACCTGAACGCTATGGAGTTCTGCGCTCACATCCCGCAGCAGGAATATCCCGCCGGCGCGCTGGCGGCGGCCATGTATATCGCCGGCGGCATCCGGGGCATGGAGCGCGGGACCCTGTCCGAGGAGCGCAATGCCGACGGCAGCGAGCGCTTTGCCTCCATGGAGCTTCTCCGCCTGGCCTTCCCACGGCGCGTGTTCACCCTGTCCCAGACCGAGTATGTCATTGACCGTGTGGAATGGCTGTATGACCATCGTGACCTGATCGGCGGCCTGCGCTTTATCCATGAGCCCAAGACCCTCCGCTTCTTCACCGGTATCCTGGAGGCCACCTCTGACTGGCCCGAAAAGCTGGCCGAGGCCTATAAAGCCGAATTCGGCGCGGATCAGTAATGTGTAATCGAATAGATAACGTATAAAATTTATAGAACTATAAAAATTCCCGGAGGCTGGAAACGCCTCCGGGATTGTTTTTCTACAGAATTTACTTCTTTTCCTCCTTCGGGGGGTCTATCATCATTTCCTTCAGGGATGTAGCCAGACCGGCGAGGCCCTGGATATCGGAGGGGATGATGATTTTGGTGGCCCGGCCGTTGGCGGCGGAGGCGAAGGCATCCAGAGCCTTGAGCTGGATGATGGGGTCGGTGGGGGCTGCCTGATTGAGCAGCTTGATGCCCTCGGCGGTGGCCTCGTTCAAAGCCAGGATGGCCTGCGCCTTGCCTTCGGCCTCCAGAATCTCCGCCTGCTTTTTGGCGTCGGCCCGGAGAATGGCGGATTCCTTTTCGCCCTCGGCATCCAGGATGGCGGCGCGCTTCTCGCCCTCGGCCCGGAGGATAGCCTCCCGGCGCTCCCGTTCGGCCTTCATCTGCTTCTCCATGGCGTTTTGGATGTCCGCCGGCGGCATGATGTTTTTCAGCTCTACCCGGTTGACCTTGATGCCCCAGGGGTCGGTGGCCACGTCCAGAAGCTGCTGCATTTTGGCGTTGATGGTGTCCCGGCTGGTGAGGGATTCGTCCAGCTCCAGCTCGCCGATCAGGTTTCGCAGGGTAGTGGCGGTGAGATTGCCTATGGCAAGCAGAGGGTCCTCGATGCCGTAGGTGTATAGCTTGGGATCGGTGATCTGGAAGTAGATCACCGTGTCGATCTGCATGGTGACGTTATCCTTTGTGATAACCGGCTGGGGCGGAAAATCCGCTACCTGCTCCTTCAGGGATACCACCTTGGCGACTCGCTCGATAAAGGGGATTTTGAAGTGAAGACCCACGTCCCAGGTGGCGTGATACGCCCCCAGGCGCTCCACCACGAAGGCCTTTGCCTGCTGCACCACCCGGATATTGCGGATGACGATGGCGATGATAACGATGATCAGAACGATCCAGAATATGATAGCGCCCATGAGATTTCCTCCTTCTTGTTACAGGAATAAAATTAAATTTGTGCTGACGCTTCTTCTGCGGGGGAGCCCTGCTTGGCCGGGACCACGATCATTTTGACCCCGTGGATGCTCCGGATGCGGACGACGGTCTCCGGCTCGATGATCTGTCCGTCCGAGGAACGGGCGGACCAGGTTTTTCCTGCGATGCTGACGGCGCCGGTCCCGGCCAGATTGTCGATGCGCTGGGTGACGGGGCAGGTCTGACCGATGAGCATATCCACATTGGTGGGGTGGTGATGATGGCTCACCAGATGCTTCAGCTTTGGATAAAGAACGGCAAAGCACACCCCGGATACCGCCGCGAACAGCACGATTTGCAGCCACACCGGCCCGTCCAGGGCCGCTACCGCCGCCGCGACCAAAGCGCCCACGGCGAACCAAATAGAACAGAGCGCGGCAGTTATAGCCTCTATCACCAGAAACGCGCCGACTCCTATCAGCCAAAATATCAGCATAGACGGACAACTCCTTTCTTTACACTGGCTTTCCTATCGCATTTACATTGCTGTTAATAGTGTATCATATACGCTGTATAAATGCCAGTAAAATTTTCGTGTGGAAATTATTTTCAGCCGGTTTAATAACGGAAACCTTCCTGAGAACCGCGGATTCCAGGAAGGTCATGATGCGTCAGGTGTGGTTGAGAGTCATACTCTGTACCGGATATAGAAATTTTGATGTGCACTTTAGCGGCTGTGAAGCTGCCCTATGTATTCACCCGAAGCACTGCTCTACCAACGCCTCCAGACGGCCTTCCTTTGCGGTGCTGCCGCATCGGCCCGGACGAAGTGCGTCGTATCTTGTTTTAGCGACTCGTCAAACCCTAAAATGTAGTTTGTGGCGATCAGATAAATAATTCCGGTCACGGCCATGCTATAGACCTGTTCTCGGGGGATGTGGCGGATGTGCTTTCTATCGGTATATCTAACTTTTATGAAAAGGCGGACTTTGAACACTTTATCGGCAAGGTCAACACGATGCTTGTGCTTTTACAGAACGAAGAACATCCCTATCATCAGAATAAAAATGTGGTAGGGCATATTGCCAAAGCAGGTACTGTTATGGAGAGTTGCTTCTAGTTGGGTGGCAAGGACAGCGCCATGCGGGGTGCTGATAAGAAGGTTGGCTATAAGGTTGGCTATATTGTATTCCCGGTTCCAGCCGAGAGAATCGCATCTGGGAGAATTTCGGCATTTTTGACTTTGAGCTGGCTCTGGAAGAAATGGCACAGTTTGCTTCCTTAGAACGTAACGAGCGCTTTGTCGGGTATTGATTTCAAGGCAGTCAGGAGAATAAGTTTTATAATCCAGGACATCGGCAGAGAAAAAAGAATATTTGAGTAACTGCCGTGCCTGGTGACGGATTGTTGAGCACCGAAAGCCCGTATTTGGCACTTTCGTTCTGGCCAACTTCGATCGTAAGAACTTCCTTGCATCTCTCTATGCTGATGCCCAGGATGACATAAGCTGAGAGTTTACGGATGATGTTATTAGCACGGACAGAGTAATGGAGTGCGTCAATAAACAATACCGGGTAAACATCTTCTAATGGCCGGTTTTGCCATCCTCGATCTGAGACAGAAATTTATCCGTTACGCCAGAAATAAAGCTCACATAGGCTCGACTGCCCCTTACCTACCCAGTATTGCCGACGCTATAATATCTGCCGCCAGTCTTGACCCGGCCTCATTGGGGTGGCTCCCATCCTCTGCATAGAGATCCTGTTTTTCGCTTTGCAGATAGAATGCTGTGCCTACGTCTGCAAGGAGAGCATTTCCGGCAGCGGCGGCTTCGCGGTATGCCTTCTGCAAGCCTTCGTACATCTCATTATAATCAAACCCGGATTTTTCCAGCTGCTTTCCGCCCTTTTTGTAGGGCCAG
>JAJQBY010000024.1 GCA_021203045.1 Oscillospiraceae bacterium
GGACAGTATCTGTATCACCCGGCGCAGCTCCCGCTGCCGTCCCACCACCGGGTCCAGCTTTCCCCGGGCGGCCAGCTCCGTCAGATCGCGGCTGTACTGGTCCAGGGTCTTGGTCTCTATCCGCCGCCCGGCGGCGGACCGGGTCTGGCTTCCGCCGTCTCCTGCTCTGCCCCGGTATTCCGGGCCGGAAAATATATCCATCACATCTGTGTAAAGCCGGTCGGGATCGACGCCCGCCGCTTCCACCACGCGGGTGCCCGCGCAGTCGGACTGACGCAATATGCCCATGAGCAGATGCTCTGTCCCCACAAAGCTGTGGCCCAGGCGGGCTGCGTCGGAGCAGGCCAGCTCTATGCTTTTTCTGGCTCTGGGGGTCAGGCCCTGGGCCGGCGGGCCCGGCACGCCCTGCCCCGCATTTTGGGTCACAAGCTCCGTTATGGACGCCTCCTCCATGCCGCAGCGCCGCATGACCCGGCAGGCCAGCCCGTCCCCCTCCCGCATCAGACCGATCAGCAGGTGCTCCGTGCCTACAAAGCTGTGGCCCAGGGTGCGGGATGCGTCCCATGCCTCCTCAATGGCCTTCTGCGCCAGCTTGGTAAATCGTTCCGAATGATTCATATAAACATCGCCTCCAGGGGGATTATAGCCGCCTGGAAAGAAATAAAAGCTCGAGTGAAGGTTGATTTTTCAGATTTTTATGCTAATATGTATATCGTACATCAGGATATGGAGGTAACATACTTATGGCTTACAAAATCACCGATGCTTGCATCTCCTGCGGCAGCTGCGCTGAGCAGTGCCCCATGGAGGCCATCAGCGAGGGCGATGCACACTACGTCATCGACGAGGATAAGTGCATCAGCTGCGGCAGCTGCGCCGAGCAGTGCCCCATGAGCGCCATCGTAGAAGGATGACGGTCTGACCGAGGAGGGCGGTATGCACCGGCATATCGCCCCTCTCCATATTTTGCCCCTGTTTCTGCAGAAGGGAGCCTTTATGAAACAGCTTTGGTCAGGCGGGCCGGTCTATACGGACGACCCCGCCTTTAAAATAACCACCGATTCCGTGCTTCTGGCAAATTTTTCCGGCGGCGGGGAGTTCACCCGCTGTATGGATATGGGCTGCGGCGGCGGGCTGCTGTCCGTGCTGCTGCACCATTCCCGGCCGGAGGCCTATATGACAGCGTGGACGTGCGGCAGGCCGCCGTGGACGTGTGCCGGGACAATTACCGGGCCAACCGTATCCGGGGGCAGGTATCCTGCGTGGATCTGCGGCAGCACCGCGGCCTGGGTCAGGCGGGTGCCTATGATCTGGTGGTGTGCAATCCTCCGTATTATTACAGCGGCAAGCCCTCTCCGGATGGAGACAGAGCCGCCGCCCGCTCCGGCCTGAGCCCGGCCCAGTTTTCCGGGGCCGCCTCGTATTTATTGCGGAAAGGCGGTACCTTCTGCCTGGTTCACAAGCCGGAATATCTGACGGACATATTCGCCGCCATGCGCCTCGCGGATATCGAACCCAGGCGCCTGCAAATGGTGGTTCATAAGGTCGAAAGCGCTCCCTCCCTGGTGCTGATTGCCGGACGCAGGGGAGGACGGCCCGGCCTGGCCGCTCTGCCGACCCTGGTGCTCTGCAATGCCGACGGCACGCCCACCCAGGAGATACGGCGCATCTATCACATGCAATCCAGAACATAATATCCAATGGCTTTTGATATTTTCATCTACATACTCGCAGGGCTGATCGCAGGCGTCCTGACCGGCTTTTCCGGCATATCCGCCGCCGTGGTGGTGACGCCGGCGCTGGTGGCGCTGTGCGGCTTCGACGCCTATGAGGCGGTGGGCATCGCCATGGCCTCCGATGTGATCGCCTCCGCGCTGACCTCGACCAGCTACGCAAGACACGGCCATCTGCGCATCGGCGACGCCAAATGGCTGATGATCTCTGTGCTGGCCTTCACCCTGTTCGGAAGCTGGCTGGGAAACATCGTCCCCCATGACACACTGGGCGATATCTCCGTTGTGCTGACGCCTCTGATGGGCATGAGGTTCCTGTTCTTTCCCCAGACGAATCTGAACCGGTTTTTCGACCATCTGGGCAAAAAGGCCATGTTTTGGGCGTCCATCATCAGCGGCGGAGTCATCGGCATCATCGCCGGCTTCGTGGGGGCCGGCGGGGGAGAGATGATGCTGCTGGTGCTGTCCACCCTGCTGTGCTATGAGGTAAAGGACTCTGTGGGCACCGGGGTGTTCATCATGACCTTCGTGGCCCTGGTGGGGTGTGCCAGCCATATCTATCTCGGCGGCTGGCCGGATACCACCGCCTTCATCATCTGCATTATCGGCAACGCCACCGGCGCCATTTTCGCCGCCCGCGTAGCCAACCGCCTCAACTCCGCCACCCTGAACCGCATCATTGGCGTCCTGCTGGTGGTGTCGGGGGTTATCATGTTCGTGGCGCACTTCTTTCTGTGATACTGCGCAGCATATGCGCGCAAACCGAAACGGGACTGTATCAGAGCCGATACAGTCCCGTTTTTCTGCTTGTTCGGTTTTATCCTGCGAACCGTTTTCCGAAGTCGGCGGCCTTTTTCAGGTCCGCCTCGGAGGGCTTGCCGCGGACATACAGAGTCTCCTCCTCCACGGGGATGCCCTTTTCCGTCAGCTTCTGGCGGAGAATATCCAGGGCGTGGCGGGACAGGAGTGCGGTGGAAAACAGCACCGCCCGCTGTGCCTGTCCTGCCGGGAGGGAGGCAAGATACTCCTTCAGCCGCTTGTCCAGCCCATAGGCGTAAAGCGCTCCGCCGATGAACAGCACGTCCGCCTTTTCCTCCAGCGCCGCTGCCGGCTGATCTACGGAAACGGCTTCTACCCCCGCGCCCTCCGCGATGGCCCGGGCCAGGGCCGCCGTGTTGCCGGAGCGGGAGTAATACCGGACCGCGGCCTTCATTCCACGCCCTCCATGGGGACCAGGGGGATGATGCCGACGCCCAGGGCGCCCTCCGCCACATGGCAGGAGATGCTGATGGGCAGGGGGGCCTTTTCGACCGTGACGTCAGGGAAAGCTTCCGCCACGGCCAGACGCCAGGTCTCCCCCGCTTCCTCCGCGCCGGACCAGGTCGCCCGTATCTCCACGGGCCGGCCGGCAAAGCGGGTCTCCCGGTCGGTCTTGATGCCCTGAATCATGGTGTCCATGGCGGCCTTCATGCCACGGACCTTTTTATAGGCGTCCAGCTTGCCGCCCTGGATTTGCAGTACAGGCTTTATGTTCAGCACGGTGCCGATGGCGGCGCCGGCGGCGGTGACACGGCCGCTCTTTTTCAGCAGCTCCAGGGTGTTCACCGTGACGTATATGCTGGCGTCCAGGCCGTCCCGCTCCATGACGCGGGCAATCTCCGCGGCGGGAACGCCATCGTCCGCCATGCGCTTGGCCTGTAGAGCGGCGGGACGCAGGGTGACGGCGATGCGCCGGTTGTTCACCACATAGACCCGGCCCGGATACTCCGCCGCGGCCAGGGCCGCCGCCGATTCATAGGAGGCGGAGAGACCGCTGGACATGGGCATATGTATCACCGCGTCGTGGTCCTCCAGGGCCTTGTCCCAGATCTCCATCAGGTCGCCGGGGGCAGGCTGGGAGGAGCTGACGCTGGCTCCGTCCCGGAG
This sequence comes from Oscillospiraceae bacterium, assembly GCA_021203045.1. GTDB lineage: Bacteria > Bacillota > Clostridia > Oscillospirales > Oscillospiraceae > CAJOIG01. The sequence continues at coordinate 3,660 of JAJQBY010000024.1, forward strand.
ACGCTGGAAAAATTCGTCATAGGTGATGGTGACACCCTCAAAATATGTCTCATCGTCCACGATGACAGGCATGGGGACCACATATATCCCCAGCGCGGCGGCCTCCTCGGTCAGGATGCCGCTGTTGGTATCGGTCACGATGGCAGTTCTCTGTTTCATAGGTTAAACCTTGCCCTTTCTCGGCTTTGTCTTTCTATTGACTATAAGTATAGCACAGCCTAACGCCGGGGGCAAGCGGACAAATGGAGGGTTTTGTCCAAAATACAACGGCGTTCCCGCGCCCGGCCGCACTGAGGAGCGCTCCCCGCATCGTATATTCTCACTCGGAAAAGGAAAACTTCGGCTCCTCATGCCGGATGAGCCGCCGGATGTTCTCCCGGTGGCGGAAGATGAGCAGTCCCATGGCCATCACGGAGATCACCATGACGGCGGGGGTCTGGAACCCGAAGGCGGCCAGAGCGATGGGGAAGGCCACCGCGGCGCTCATGGTGGCGAGGGACATATAGCGGAAGCTGACCAGCAGAATCAGGGCCACCGCCGTGACGATAAGGCCCACCCGCCAGTCCACCAGCCAGGTATAGGCCCCGCCTACCAGGACGCACTTGCCGCCCTTGAAGCTGTACCACAGGGGATAGGCGTGGCCCAGCATGGCGGCGAAGCCGGCCACGGAAACGCCCACCTGCCACAGACCGAAAAATCCGCTGTATACAAGCCCGGCCGCCAGGCACGGAACCAGGGATTTTGCCACATCCAGCGCGAACACCAGCCAGGCGTACCGCCACCCGAAGTTTCGCCAGAAGTTGGTGAAGCCCGGGTTGCCGCTGCCCTTGGTGCGTATGTCGGTGTGATAAATGGCCTTGGAAAGCTCGATGGCCGGGTTGATGCTTGCAATCAGATAGCTCACGATGACCGTTAGGATATGCGCGACCCATATTCTCATGCCGGATGGCTCCTCTCTCTGTCCTCGATGGCGGAGAACAGACTGCGCAGGCGGATGTTCACGGCCCCCATGTTGGATATCTCATCTATTTTTATCTGTGTGTATATCTTGCCGCTCTGCTCCAGAATGGCGCGGACCTCGTCCGTGGTGACGGCGTCCACCCCGCAGCCGAAGGACACGAGCTGCACGAGGTTGATATTCGCCTCCGGCGGAGCGCCGGCCACGAATTTTGCCGCCGCGTAGAGCCGGGCGTGATAGGTCCATTGGTTCCGCACGTCCACAGGGAAGGGCTGCACCAGATGGCTCACGCTGTCCTCTGTCAGCACCACGGCCCCCAGACGGCAGATAAGCGTATGAACGCCGTGATTGATCTCCGGGTCCACATGATAGGGCCGCCCCGCCAGAACGATCACCGGCAGACCCTGGGATTTGGCGATGTCCAGGTATTCCTGCCCCTTCTGCCGCAGGTCGCGGAAGTATTGGTCATACGCCTCATAGGCCCGCTGAGCGGCGGGCTTTATGCTCTTTTTCGGCACGGCGGGGAAATATTTTTTCACGATTTCCCCCATGCGCCTGGTAAACTGCTTTCGGTCTGCGATGCTGACGAAATCGTCGATGAAGGTCGTCTCCCCCAGACGGGGGACGTTGATGCGCAGCACCTGGGGGTAATAGGCCACCACCGGGCAGTTGAAGTGATTGACGCCCAGGCCCTCCTCCGCGTTGTAGCTCATGTCGGGATAGAAGATGGCGTCCGGCTGCTGGTCCAGCAGGGCCTCCATATGACCGTGCATCAGCTTGGCGGGATAGCAGGCCGTATCCGAGGGGATGGTATACTGTCCCCGGAGATACAGCTCCCTGGTGGACAGGGGAGACACGATGACGTTGAAGCCCAGAGCCTCCCAGAAGGTGCGCCAGAAGGGGAGAAGCTCATAGAAATTCAGCCCCAGGGGTATGCCGATGGTGGGCTTTGCCGGGTCCCGGGCTCCGTCCTGGTATTTTTCCAGAAGGGAGAGCTTGTAGTCGTAGAGGTCATAATGGGCCGTCTGCTCCGGCTTGCCGGAAACAGGCCGGTCGCAGCGGTTGCCGGCGATGAAGCGGCGGCCGCCGCCGAAGTCGTTGACGGTCAGGTTGCAGTGGTTGCCGCAGCCGGAGCAGGTCACGGCCTTGACGTTATGGGTGAAGCGCTCCAGCTCCTCTGCCGACAGCACCGCCTTATGGGGACCGGTGTCGTGGGCCAGGGCGTACAGGGCCGCGCCGTAAGCGCCCATCAGGGCCGCATAGCCGGGACGGACCACCTGACGGCCGGTCTCCCGCTCAAAGGCCCGGAGGACGGCGTCGTTCAGAAACGTGCCCCCCTGCACCACGATGTGCTTGCCGAGGGATTCCGCGTTGGCGCAGCGGATGACCTTATACAGGGCGTTTTTCACCACGCTGATGGAAAGCCCGGCGGCGATGTCCTCTACCGTGGCCCCGTCCTTCTGGGCCTGCTTGACGGAGCTGTTCATGAATACGGTGCAGCGGGAGCCGAGGCCCACCGGCTTTTTGGCGAACAGGCCGAGCCGGGCGAACTCAGCCGGACTGTAGCCCAGGGCGCCGGCAAAGGTTTGCAAAAAGGAGCCGCAGCCGGAGGAGCAGGCCTCGTTGAGATAAATGCTGTCGATGGCCCCGTTTCGTATCTGAAAGCACTTGATGTCCTGGCCTCCGATATCCAGGATGAAATCTACCTCCGGCAGAAATTTTTTCGCCGCCGTATAATGGGCCACGGTCTCCACCAGACCCCGGTCTATCCCGAAGGCGTTGCGGATGATGTCCTCTCCATAGCCGGTGACGGCGGAGGCGCGGATCTCTATATCCGGAAAATCCCGGTACAGCTTTGTGAGGTAATCCCGGATGATGGGGATGGGGTTTCCGTTATTGGGCGTATAGAAGGGGCGGAGGATGTTGCCCTCTCCGTCGCACAGCAGAGCCTTCACCGTGGTGGAGCCTGCGTCTATGCCGAGATACATGGGCCCGCTGGGGGCGTCTGTCTGACGGATGCCCTCGGACGCCGCCCGATGCCGGGCGGTGAAGGCGTCGTATTCCTCCTGGCTTTCAAACAGGGGAGGGCAGGAGGTATACTGTCCGGCCCGGCTGCGGTGCTGAAGCCGCTGGATAAGCTCGTCCAGGGGCTGGGCCTGGCCGGTCCCGGCGAAGGCTGCCCCCATGGCTACATAGTAAAGAGCGTTTTCCGGGCAGAGGCCCTCCGTTTGAAGGACCTGGTCGAAGCTCTTTCGCAGCTCCGGGATATAGGTCAGCGGACCGCCCAGATAGAGGATATTCCCCTTGATCTCCCGCCCCTGGGCAAGACCGGCGATGGTCTGATTCACCACGGCGTAGAAGATGCTGGCGCAAACGTCCTCCTTCCTGGCTCCCTGGTTCAAAAGGGGCTGGATATCGCTTTTGGCGAAAACGCCGCAGCGGGAGGCGATGGTATAGAGCTTTTCGTGCCGGGCGGCCATGCCGTCCATGTCGTCGATGGATATCTCCATCAGGGCGGCCATCTGGTCGATAAAGGCCCCGGTGCCGCCGGCGCAGGTGCCGTTCATGCGCATCTCAAAGCCACCGGTGAGAAAGAGGATCTTGGCGTCCTCGCCTCCCAGCTCGATGACCACGTCCGTTCCGGGGGCCAGACGGCCCACGGCCACCCGCTCTGCGTATACCTCCTGGACGAAGGGCAGATCTGCCTCCTCTGCAAGGCCCATACCGGCGGAGCCGGAGAGGGAAACCTCCATGCTCTCCCCCGGAAACTGCTCCGCCACCTGGCGCAGCAGCTCACCCAGCCGCTGATCGATCTTGGAGTAGTGCCGCATATACCGGGCGAAGCGCAGCTCGCCCGCTTCGTCCACCACCGCGCATTTCAGGGTGGTGGAGCCGACGTCAACACCCAACCGCTTCATATTGCTCCTCCTGTTCCGGCGTCTGCTCCTGTTCCTGCTCGCGGGCGATAGCCAGCATCAGCTTGATGCGGTTTTCCTGGTTCACCTTGGAGGCTCCGGCGTCATAGTCCACAGGGAATATGTTGGCCTGGGGATACAGCTCCCGCAGCCGCCGGATGGTCCCCTTGCCCACGATGTGATTCGGGAGGCAGCCAAAGGGCTGGGCGCATATCACGTTGGTATAGCCCTTTTCGATCAGCTCCGCCGTCTCTCCGGGGAGGAGCCAGCCCTCGCCCATCTTCACGCCGGGGTCGATGATCCTGGCGGAAAGCTGGCGCACCTTGTCGAAGGATACGGGGGTTGTGAACTCGGGATAGTCCTCCAGGGCCTCCAGCATATCCTCCTCCCATTTATCGGCCACGCGGCCGGCCAGCCGTCCGCCCAGGACGTTTATCATGGGGCCGCCGTAATAGCCGTGGTCTATCTCCGTGTTGGCAAAGCAGTACTGCAAAAAGCCCAGCACGCCGGGGACCATGTATTCGCAGTCCTGGCTGAGCAGGAAGGCCTCCAGCCCGTTGTTGCCGAAGGAGGAGTATTTCACATAGATCTCTCCCACGATGCCTACCCTGGTCAGCTTTTTATCTGTTTTGGGGATATTGTGAAAATCCTCCGCCATCCGGCGGAGATTCCGCTTCATGCCCCGGCCGGAAAGGCCCTTTTTATGCCGGAACTGATCGGTCAGCTCTGCGACCCATTTGTCCACCACGGCCCGGGTGTCTCCCGGGTTCTTCTCCCGGGGCAGGGTCTGATTTTTCAGCAGCAGCAGCATATCCCCATACAGGACGGCCCGTATGCCGGTCAGGAGCATGATGGGCGTCAGCTTGAAGCCGGAATATTTCTCCAGGCCGGAAAAGCACAGGGAAATCACCGGCACGTAGTCCATACCCATGTTGTGCAGCGCCTTGCGCAGCAGCATGAGATAGTTGGAGGCGCGGCAGCCGCCGCCGGTCTGGAACTGGATAAGGGCGCATTTGTGGGGATCGTAATCCCCGCAGGTCAGGGCATATATCTGTTGGCCCAGGGCGCATATGGCCGGGTAGCACATATCGTTGTGCAGGTATTTCAGCCCCTGGTCGATGACCTGCTGCCCCTCATAGTGCAGCACCTCGGTCTTGTAGCCGTAAATGGCGAATACGGACTGGAGCAGCTCCATATGGGTGGGGAAAATATCCGGTGAGAGGATGGTATACTCCTGCTTCATCTGTTTTGTAAAATCAACTGCGGCCATTTTTGTCTCTGTTATTCTCCGTTGAATGTTGTTGAAATCATATGGTATCACGTTTTCGAACAAAATGCAATATAATGCTTTTGTCTCCGTGATGGGCAGCGCCTGATGCGCCGCGGCGACAGACAAAAGAGCGGAGACCGTAGCCTCCGCTCTTTTGTCTTGTTTTTTAAATAGGAGGTGCTCAGCCCTGGCTGGCCTCGCCGGAGGCAGTCAGCTCGCCGGAGGCGGCCTCCGCAGGAGTCAGAACGATCTCGCCCTCATAGGTGCCGGCGGCAATCTCAGTTTCCACTCCGTCCACGGTCATGGTGCCGGTGATGGTGGAGGTCTCGTCGATGGTCAGGCCCAGAAGGGTGCTCTCCCCGGTCACCACCCAGGCGGAGCCGTCAGTCAGGGTGAGATAAGCGCCGTGGACGGTCTCATAGGTCTCATCCAGGGCGTAATCGGTGAAGCCCTCGGCTTTGGCGACCTCGTTCCAGTGGGCGCAGTCGTAATAGTTGATCGCGCCGGTCAGGGAGGCGGCGGACAGGGTCAGATACAGATCCCGCTGATAGTCCTCATGAATCACATCGCCGGTCACGGCCATATCCGTCATGGTGATGGAAACGCCGGGGTAATACTCCCCGTCAGGGACGGCATTCATAAAGCCGGTGTCGTTATTATAAACTGTGTGGATGACGGCCCCGGTGCCGTTCTCGTCCGCGATGAGCTGGGAGGCGGTGAGCTGGATATCCGTGTTGGTGCTCTTGATGAGGATGACGCTGCCGGCGGTGTGGTCGATATACGCCTGCTTCTGCTCCTCATATTCAACGCCCTGGTCAAGAGACAGATCGGTCGTCAGAACGCTGCCGTTTACCGTGATCTCCGTGGCGTACAGAGGCAGCTCCTCCTCGGAATAGCCCTCATATTCCCAATAGGGGGGCAGGTTCACGCTGTGAATCATCAGGGCATTCCGGCCGCCGGCGATGGTGCTGCCCAGGTCCTTGTCCTCCTGGAGCGCCATGTCGTCCTCAGTCAGATAGGCGGCCACGTCTTCGTCCGCCTCGCCGTCGGCGATGGTGCCGATGACCACCCGGCCATAGGTGCCGGAGATAATGCCGATCTCTGCGGACTGGATGGTGGAGCCATAGACCAGAAGATTGCAGAACAGGTCGGAATAAGCGCCGTAGCCGCCCTCAGTGGTGACGGCGGTGGTGCCGTAGGTATACAGGCTCAGCTCAGACTGGCCCTCCTCGGTCACAGGCTCCGCCCCGTCGGTGGAGAGAGCCGCCCAGTTCTGGGATATGATGGTGGAGTTGATGTAGAAGCTGTGGGCCTGGCCCAGCGCCAGGGTGGTGCGGATGCTTCCGGCCACCAGCAGGTTTCCGGGGTTGCCGGTGAGGGGCTCGGTCTCGGAGGTGGTGCTACCCTCTACATAGGAGTTGCGCACGACCACCACGGAGTCGCCGGAGTTCTGGATGGCGGTGCCGTCCACGGCGGTGATGGTCTCTCCGTCGATGACCTCCACGCCGCTGGTGATGGTGATGGAATCCTCATTGGTGATGATGTCGGTCAGGCCGTCGGTCAGGTCACCGGAGGCCTCCCCGGACGCCTCTCCGGAGGCAAAGGCCCCGCAGCCCAGCCCCAGGCACAGGGCCAGACACAGCAGAAGGGACAGCAGTCCTCTCAGTTGCTTCATGTGATATCCTCCTCGTAAAGTAAAATATGTGCATGTATTGTAACACAGATCCGCCCCGGAGGGGGCAAAAATGTAGGCACCATGTAAATTAGTTGGGATAGGGTCCGTGTCCCGCCGGACCAAAAAGCCGCCGGAGGGCGGGAATTGTTTGGTTGACATCCTGAGAATGATATGGTATTATTTCGGTTGAGGGTAATCAATGATTACCCTCATATATTTTTGCGCATAGGTAAGCACTGATTACTTATAATTTTTTAACTTTGGAGGGTATTACCATGATTTTTGAAAGTATCGCAGCGCTGATTGCAGACCGGCTGGAGTGTGACCCCGCCGACATCACCATGGACAGCAAATTCCATGACCTGGGCATCGATTCTCTTGACACCGTGGAGCTGCTGATGCAGCTGGAGGATGAGATCGGCATGGAGGTGGAGCTTGACCAGAAGGTGGAGACCGTGGGCGAGCTGGTGGCCTTCATCGAGACCAAGAAGGCGGAGCAGGAAGGGTGATTAACAGTCCTATCTGCGAGATGCTCGGCATCCGGTATCCCCTGTTCCAGGGCGGCATGGCCTGGATTGCCGACGGGCGGCTGGCCGCCGCCGTGTCGGAGGCGGGGGGCATGGGCATCATCGCCGCCGGAAACTCCCGGGCAGAGTATGTCCGGGAGCAGATTCATATCGCCAAGAGCCTGACCGATAAGCCCTTCGGCGTGAACATCATGCTGATGAGCCGCTATGCGGACGACGTGGCCGCAGTGGCCGCGGAGGAGCGGGTGGCGGCCGTTACCACCGGGGCGGGCAATCCCGCCGCATATATGCCCATGTGGCGGGAGGCCGGCGTCAAGGTCATCCCCGTAGTGGCCTCCGTGGCCATGGCAAAGCTGATGACCCGTGCGGGGGCTTCCGCCCTGATCGCAGAGGGCGGGGAGAGCGGCGGCCATGTAGGCGAGCTGACCACCATGGTGCTGGTGCCCCTGGTGTGCGACGCCACAGATCTGCCCGTTATTGCCGCCGGCGGCATCGCGGACGGCCGGGGCGTGGCCGCGGCCTTGATGCTGGGAGCCTGCGGCGTCCAGGTGGGTACCCGCTTCCTCAGCGCGGAGGAATGCACCATCCATCCCACCTACAGAGAGCGCATCCTGAAGGCCACCGACCGTGGCACCACGGTCGTAGGCAAGCGGCTGGACCATCCCATCCGCTGCCTGCGCAACGGCTTCACCCGGGCCTATTCCCAGGCGGAATACGGCGGCGCGCCGGATGAGGAGCTGGAAAAAATGAGCGTGGGCGCCTTCCGCGGCGCAGTGGAGGAGGGCAACTGGACCAAAAACTGCTTTATGTCCGGTCAGGCCGCCGCCATGGTCCATGAGATACAGCCGGCAGTGGATATCGTGAAGGACCTCATGGAGGGCGCGGAGCCATATCTGAAGGGAGCGGCGGCATGGGTAAAATAGCCTTCGTATTCCCCGGCCAGGGGGCGCAGCACGCCGGTATGGGCAGGGAGCTGACCGAGGCCAGCGCCGCCGCCAGGGAGATTTTCCGCCGGGCGGAGGCAGTGCGCCCCGGCACGGAGGCCCAGTGCTTCACCGGCAGCGAGGAGGAGCTGAAGGACACCGCCGTGACCCAGCCCTGCCTGTTCACGGTGGAGCTGGCTGCGGCCGCAGCCCTGACAGAGGCCGGTATCCGGCCCCAGATGGCCGCCGGCTTCTCTCTGGGAGAGCTGGCCGCCCTGACCTGCGCCGGGAGCATGAGCTTTGAGCAGGGCCTGGAGCTGGTATGCCGGCGGGGGGCTCTGGTGCAGCAGGCGGCCCTGGCCCGTCCCGCCTTCATGTCGGCGGTGGTGAAGCTCTCTGACGAGGCGGTGCGGGAGGTCTGCGCCGGCTTCCGGGAGGTATATCCCGTCAACTACAACTGTCCCGGCCAGATCACTGTGGCCGGAGCCATGGAGGAGAAGCCGGCGTTCACCGCAGCCGTCAAGGCCGCCGGCGGACGGGCTCTGCCCCTGAAGGTGCAGAGTGGCTTCCATTCTCCCTTTATGAACGAGGCGTCCGGCCGGTTCGGGGAGACCCTGAAGGGCTATGCCTTCACCGCGCCGGAGATCGGCGTCTACGCCAACCTCACCGGGGAGGTCTACCCCGGGGATATCGCCGGGACGCTGACCAGGCAGATATGCTCCCCCGTCCTGTGGGAGCGCTCCGTGCGGAGCATGATCGCCGACGGGGCGGATATATTCATCGAGCTGGGGCCGGGCACCACGCTGAGCGGCATGATACGCCGCATCGACCCGGCGGTCCGCACGTTCAGCGCCTCGGACGCCCAGACGCTGGAGGAGACAATCCGGGAGGTGGGAGCATGCAGATAAAAAGCAAGATCGCCGTCGTGACCGGCGGCTCAAGAGGCATCGGCGCGGCCATTACAAAGAAGCTGGCCTCCCTGGGGGCGGATGTGATTGTGGTCTATGCCGCCGGACAGGAGGCGGCCGAGGAGGTCTGCCGGTTCTGCCGGGAGCAGTATGGGGTAAGAGCCGCCGCCTACGGCTGCGACGTGGCGGATTTCGCTGCCGTGAAGCAGCTTGCCGCCGAGATTAAAAAGGAATTCGGCACGGTGCATATCCTGGTGAACAACGCAGGCGTGACCAGGGACGGGCTGGCCGTGATGATGTCTGAGGCGTCCTACGACGCCGTGCTGGACACGAACCTGAAGGGCGCGTTCAACATGATACGGCATTTCAGCTCCATGATGATACGTGGCCGGGAGGGCCGGATTGTCGACATCAGCTCCGTTTCCGGGCTGATGGGAAATCCGGGCCAGGCCAATTACGCCGCCTCCAAGGCGGGACTGATCGGGCTGACCAAGTCCATCGCCAAGGAGCTGGCCTCCAAAAACGTCACCTGCAACGCCATCGCCCCCGGCTTTATCGAGACGGCCATGACCAAGGAGGTATCCGACAAGGAGGCGGCTGTCGCCGCAGCCATCCCTCTGGGACGTATGGGAAAGCCGGAGGAGGTGGCCGATGCGGCGGCGTTCCTCATCGGCTCCGACTACATCACCGGCACTGTCCTGCGGGTAGACGGGGGCATTGCTATGTAATTAATCTGGGATAAAAAGCGCAGCTTTTTATCCCGGATCAGGGGCTGCGGCCTGTGCGCGCCAAGAGCCGCGCTGTGCGCGGTTGCGCATGCCGCCCGCTGGCGGCTTGTTTATGGAAATTATGGGATTGGACAAAGGAAAAGACTGATAACTGACATTCGATAAAAAATTTTTTATTGGATTTTACGATAAGGAGCAACGGCATGGAACAGAAACTACATAGAGTGGCGGTGACGGGCATGGGCGCGGTCACGCCCATCGGCCTGACCGTGGCCGGCACATGGGAGAGCATGATAAACGGCGTCCACGGCATCGGCCCGATCACCCGCTTTGATACCACGGACTATAAGGCGACTCTGGCGGCGGAGGTCAGGGACTTCGACCCCCGGCAGTATATGGACAAACAGGAGGTCCTGCGCAGCGACCTGTTCACTCAGTATGGCATGGCCGCCGCCTGCCAGGCCATGGAGGAAAGCGGCATCCAGGATAAGGTCGCCCCTGAGCGCTTCGGCTGTATTTTCGGCTCCGGCATCGGCGGCATCCGCACCCTGGAGACAGAACACAGCAAGCTCCTGGAGCGGGGGCCGAAGCGGGTCTCCCCCTATTTCGTCCCCATGATGATACCCAATATGGCGGCGGGAGCCATCGCCATCCGCTTTGGCTGCATGAACTCCGTCATGCCGGCGGTGACGGCCTGCGCCTCCGGCTCCAACGCCATCGGCGAGGCTATGCGCCTGATTCGTCACGGCTATGCCGATGCGGTCATCACCGGCGGCACAGAGGCGGCGGTATGCGGCGTGGCTATCGCGGGCTTTTCCAATATGCAGGCGCTCTCCACCGTTACGGACCCGGAGGCCGCCTCTTTGCCCTTTGACAAGCGGCGGGAGGGCTTTATCCTGGGCGAGGGCGCTGCGGCCCTGATACTGGAGGACTACGACCACGCCCTGGAGCGGGGCGCGACCATATATGCGGAGGTGTGCGGCTACGGATCCACCTGCGACGCCTATCATATGACAGCTCCCCGTCCGGACGCTATGGGCGGTACCAGAGCCATGGAGCTTGCCATGGAGGAGGCGGGGTACACCCCGGCGGACAGAGTCTATGTGAACGCCCACGGCACCGGGACTCCCATGAACGACCGGCTGGAGACCGTGGTCATCAAAAACGCTCTGGGCCAGGCGGCGGGGGAGGCGTATATCAGCTCTACCAAGTCAATGACCGGCCATATGCTGGGCGCGGCCGGCGCTATCGAGGCCATCGCCTGCGTCCAGGCCCTGGAGACAGGAATCATTCCGCCCACCATCCATCTGCTGGAGCCGGACCCCGACTGTGATCTGAACTATACGCCCAATCAGGCCGCCGGGGCGGATGTTACCCTGGCGCTGTCCAACTCCCTGGGCTTTGGGGGACACAACGCCTGCCTCGCCTTCCGGAGGGCTGACCAATGAAGGATTCTGACATCAGAAGGTATGCCCGCCTCATGCGTGAGCTGGGGCTTACCGGCCTGGAGATAGACGAGGCCAAGGGTACGCTCCGATTGGAATGCGCCCAGATCGCCTCGCCGGCTCCTGCGCCGGCCCTGTCCCCCGCGCCGGAGGTCCCGGCGCTGGAGGCTGCGGCGGCAGGGGCACTGGCGGTGACCTCTCCCATCGTGGGCGTGTTCTACGCCGCCCCTATGGAAAACGCGGAGCCCTATGTGAAGATAGGCGACCGGGTGAAGAAGGGGGATGTGCTGTGCATCGTGGAGGCCATGAAGCTGATGAACGAGATCGTGGCAGAGGCGGATGGGGTCATCACCGATATCTGCGTCCAGGACGGACAGCTGGTGGACTACGGCTGCACGCTCTTTAGAATGGAGGCCCAGGAATGACACAGGAGGAGATAAAAGGCATCCTGCCCCACCGGGACAATATGCTGCTGCTGGACAGCCTGGAGCAGGACGGGGAATACGCCTGCGGACGGCTGAAAATAACCGGCAGCGAGTGGTTTTTGCAGGGACACTTTCCCGGCTTTCCCGTAGTCCCGGGGGTGATTTTGTGCGAGATACTGGCACAGTCGGCCTGCATTCTGATACCCAGGATAGACAGCGCCGAGCAGATTCCGCTGTACACGGGTCTTGATAAGGTGCGGTTCAAGTCCCCGGTCTACCCGGGAGACGAGTTCACCACCCGCTGCAAGCTGACCCGCTCAAAGCATCCCTTTTATTTTGGAGAGGGAGAGGGGTATGTGGACGGCCGTCTATGCGTGAAGGCCTCCTTCTCCTTCGCCATCACGGAGAAAAGCGTATGTTTTCAAAGATCCTGATTGCGAACCGGGGCGAGATCGCCGTCCGTATCATCCGGGCCTGTAAGGAAATGGGCATCGCCACCGTGGCGGTGTATTCCCAGGCGGATCGTCAGGCCCTCCATGTAGACCTTGCGGATGAGAGCCTTTGCATAGGCCCCGCCTCCGCCTCCCGCAGCTATCTGGATGAGGAGCAGATCGTCCGGGCTGCCCTGGCCACAGGGGCGGAGGCCATCCATCCCGGGTATGGCTTTTTATCTGAAAGCCCCCATTTTGCCAAGCTCTGCCAGCAGCACGGCATCGCCTTTATCGGTCCCAGCCCGGAGCTGATGGAGCAGGTGGCCGACAAGACCGAGATGAAGCGCCGGATGAAAAACGCCGGGCTGCCTGTCATCCCCGGCACGGCGCCCCTGCCGGATGCGGAGAAGGCGGAGACCGCCGCACAGAAGATCGGCTATCCCGTTATGCTCAAGGCCTGCGCCGGCGGCGGCGGGCGCGGCATCCGCCTGATCAACACTCCCCAGGAGCTGGCGGAGCAATTCCCCTTGGCGGAGGCGGAGGCCCAGGCCGCCTTTGGGGACGGCTCGCTATATCTTGAAAAATATATCTACCCCGCCCGGCACATCGAGGTGCAGGTTTTGGCGGACGAGCAGGGAAAGACGGTATGCCTGGGCGAGCGGGACTGCTCCATCCAGCGGCATCACCAGAAGCTGATCGAGGAGACTCCCTCTCCCGGCATCGGTGAAAAGCAGCGCAGGGAGCTTTTCTCCTATGCGGCCAAGGCCGTGAAGGCCCTTGGGTATACCGGCGTGGGCACGCTGGAATTTCTGCTGGACGATAAGGGAGCGCTGCACTTCATGGAGATGAACGTGCGCCTCCAGGTGGAGCACGGCATCACAGAGCTTCTCACCCGCATCGATCTGGTGAAATGGCAGATACGCACGGCGGCGGGCATCGAGCTGCCCTTCCGCCAGCGGGATATCACCCTGACGGGCTCCTGTCTGGAGTGCCGCATCAACGCCCTCTCTCCCGGGACCGTGAAGCTGTTCCATGTTCCCGGCGGCCCCTTCGTGCGCTTTGACAGCGCTCTGGTGGCGGGGACGGAGGTCAGCGCCTTTTATGATGCGCTGATCGGAAAGCTGATGGTATATGCCAGCACCAGGGAGGAGGCCCTGCGGAAAATGCGGGCCGCCCTGTGCGAGCTGGTGATAGACGGGGTGGAGGCCAACATCGCCGAGCAGCTCAGGCTGGTCAGCGATCAGCGCTTTACCACCGGAGAGTATGATTGTACCTTTCTGGAACGGGAGGTGACGGAATGAGCTTTCTTACCTTTTCACTGCGGGAGAAAAACGAACTGGAAAAGGGCGGCCGCAGCCGTCTGCCCGTGATGGCGGATGAAAACGAGCCCTCCAAGGAGTGCCCCAACTGCCACAAGAGCATCCCCCTGAGCGAGCTGTGGTTCAATAACAGCGTCTGCTCCTGCGGACATCATTTCCTGATGAAGGCCCGGCAGCACCTCCGGATGCTGTGCGACGACGGCTCCTTCGAGGAGCACTTCGGCGATATCGCCTCCTCCGACCCGCTGTCCTTTCCGGACTATCCCGAAAAGCTGAGTACCACCCAGAGCGCCAGCCGGGAGACGGAGGCCGTAGTCTGCGGCAGGGCCGCCATCGGGGGCCAGCCCTGCTGGCTGTTCGTCATGGAGCCCTATTTCATGATGGGCAGCATGGGCACCGCCGTAGGGGAGCGTATCACCTGTACCTTCGAGGCGGCCACGGTGGAGCGCCTGCCGGTGGTGGGATGCACTCTGTCCGGGGGCGCCCGGATGCAGGAGGGACTGCTGTCCCTGATGCAGATGGCCAAGACCTGCGGCGCACTGAAAAAGCACAGCGACGCCGGCCTGTTCTATTTGACGGTCCTGACAGACCCTACCACCGGGGGCGTCACCGCCAGCTTCGCCATGGGCGGAGATATCATCCTGGCCGAGCCGGAGGCCACCGTTGGCTTTGCCGGGGCCCGGGTCATCGAGCAGACCACTCATAAGACCCTTCCCAAGACCTTCCAGAAGTCCGAATTCCTGCTGGAGCACGGGTTCGTGGACGCCATCGTTCCCAGGAGCGAGCAGCGGGAGCTGATCGCAAAGCTCCTTCTGTGGCACAGAGAGGAGGCGCAGGATGAGTAAGGCCGCCTTTGATATCGTTCAGAAGGCCCGCAGCAATACGAGACAAACAGGTCTTGATTATATCCACAGCATAATTCCCGATTTTATAGAGCTTCACGGCGACCGGCGCTATGGAGACGACGCCTCTATCGTCGGGGGCATCGGCACCCTGGACGGTCTGCCCGTGACGGTCATCGCCATTGAAAAGGGCCATTCCGCCAAGGAGCGGGCCATGCGCAATTTCGGCTCCCCTCACCCGGAGGGGTATCGCAAGGCTCTGCGTCTGATGAAGCAGGCGGAGAAATTCCACCGGCCCGTTATCTGCCTGGTGGACACCTCCGGCGCCTACTGCGGCATAGGGGCCGAGGAGCGGGGCCAGGGACAGGCCATCGCGGAGAACCTGATGGAAATGATGACCCTGAACACCCCTATCGTCTCCATCGTCATCGGCGAGGGCGGCAGCGGCGGCGCTTTGGCCCTGGCCGTGGCCGACCGGGTGTGGATGCTCCAGTCGGCCATCTATTCCGTTATCTCCCCTGAGGGCTGCGCCAGCATACTGTGGAAAAACGCGAAGCTGGCGGCGGAGGCGGCAGGCTGTCTGCACCTGACGGCGGAGGACGCCTATCACTACGGCATCATCGAGGAGATCATCCAGGAGGACGGCCGCACGACAGAGGAGCTGAACGCCTTTATCAAGCAGCGGCTGTCAGATACCATCCGGAAGCTGAGGGCTGAGCCGGAGCTGACCGAAAAGCGCTATGCCCGCTTCCGGCGGATCGGCGCGGAGCCTGCCGCCCTCCCTGAATTAACTGAACCCCAAGAGGAAATCGATATATGAGTATTTACCAGAAATTCTGTACAGAGACCTTTGACGAAACGGGCCGGCTCACCCACATAGAGCTGCACTATCCAGATAACTTCAACTTCGGCTATGATGTGGTGGACGCCATCGCGGCTCAGGAGCCGGATAAGCGGGCCATCGTATGGACGAATCCGGCAGGTCAGGAGCGCATCGTCACCTTCGGCGAGGTGGCCCGGATCAGCAATCAATACGCGAACGTGTTTCTGGCCGCCGGCCTGCGCCGGGGAAGCCGGGTCATGGTGGCACTGAAGCGCCATGTGGAGTATTGGTTTGTTGCCGTGGCCCTGCACAAGCTGGGCGCCGTGATGATGCCCGTGACCCATATGCTCACAGAGGACGATATCGCCTATCGCTTCCGGCAGGCCCGGCCCGCCGCCGTGATCTGCACGGTGGAAAACGATTTCCCCCAAAGGATCCGGGGCGCGCTGGAGGAAACGGGCATGGAGGCCCTGCTGTGGACGGCGCGGGAGCCGGCGGACGGCTTCCACTGCCTCTCCCGGGAGGCGGAGTCGGCCTCAGACAGCCTGCCCCGGCAGGCGACCCTGGCCCACGACCCCATGTTTTTATACTTTACCTCTGGCACCACGGAGTATCCCAAGGGCGTCATCCACGACCATACCTATCCTCTGGCCCATATCGTCACAGCCAAATACTGGCAGCAGGCGGAGGACGGGGGCCTGCACTTCACCGTGTCAGAGACAGGCTGGGCCAAGGCCTCCTGGGGCAAGCTCTACGGCCAGTGGCTGGTGGGCAGCGCGGTGATGGTCTATGACTTTGATAATTTCAGCCCCAAGCAGCTGGTGTCCGTCATCAACAAATATGGCGTGACCTCTTTCTGCGCGCCGTCTACGGTGTACCGCTATCTGGTGCGGAAGAACATCGAGCCCATGCCGACGCTGAAGCACGCCACCACAGCGGGCGAGGTCCTCAGCCCCGATGTGTTTCAGCAGTTCCACGAAAAGACCGGCCTGACCCTGGCGGAGGGCTACGGCCAGACGGAGACCACGCTCCTGCTGGCAAACTTTGCATGGAACACGCCCAAGGACGCGGCCCTGGGCTATCCCTCGCCCCTCTATAATATCCGACTCCAGACCCCGGAGGGGGAGCCGGTCCCGGACGGAGAGGTGGGAGAGATCGTGATCTGTCCCCCGGAAAACGGCGTACAGTGCGGCCTTCTCACCGCCTACTGGGAAAACGACGAGCTTTATGCCAATGTCTGGCGGAACGGCGTGTATCACACCGGCGACGCCGCCTGGCGGGATGAGGACGGCTGCTACTGGTTTTTTGGCCGGTTTGATGATATAATCAAGACCGGCGGCTACCGGGTCGGCCCCTATGAGATCGAGCGGGTCCTGGCGGAGCACCCCGCTGTGCTGGAGTGCAGCGTCATCGGCGTGCCCGATAAATGGAGGGGCCAGGCCATCCGGGCCATCATCGTGCCCGCCGCCCAGTATCAGCCCACACGGGCCCTGGAAAAGGAAATTATGGATTTTGCCAACGCCCGGCTCGCGGAATACAAGTGGATACGTGCCATCGAGTTCGTATCCTCTATGCCCAAGACCATCAGCGGCAAAATATGCAGGGCTTCGCTGAAGGAAGAAAGAACGGCAGGAGAACAGGAGCATGGCGGAGGGGCGCAGAAAAAGTAAAAAGCAGGAGCTGCTTCTGGCCGGTGTGCAGGAGCTGAACCAGCACGGGATCGTGGATTTTTCTGTCCGGCGGGTGGCGGAGGCCTGCGGCCTCTCTCCCGCCGCCCCCTATAAGCACTTTTCCAACAAAAACGAATTTATCGCGGCCATCATCTCCTATAATTACTCCCTGTGGTATACCAGGCTCCGGGCTGTCGTAGATGCCTATCCCGACGATTACCGCCGCCAGCTGACGGAGATGGTGGTCACCTATGTCTGCTTTTTGGTGGAGAACCCCCATTTCCGCTCTGTGCTGATGATAAAGGACGACTCGCTGGACGGCGGACACGAGGGCCTGCGGAGCAGGCTGTCCAGGCTCCCCAATGAAATGGCGGAAAAATACCGGGACTGGGTCGGGATGCCGGAGGATATATTTATCCGCAAAAAATTTGTCATCCGTTCCCTGCTGTACGGGGCGGCCCTGATGTTCGAAAACGGCGAGCTGGCATATGATGAGGACTCTCTGGAAATGCTCCGCGCCATGGTCGACCGGGAATTCGATCTTCCCTGAGCGCTTGATAAACGGAGGAGAATGCCTATGGCTACGCCGGAGATATTGGCCCCTGCCGGGGGCGAGGAACAGCTTTTGGCGGCGGTGCGCTGCGGTGCGGAGGCAGTATATCTAGGCCTGCCCCGGTTCAGCGCCCGGCGAAATGCCGCCAATTTTGACGGAGAGGGCCTGGCCCGGGCCGCCCGATATTGCCGGGCGCGGAACGTAAAACTATATGTAACAGTCAATACCCTGGTGCTGGACGATGAGCAGCCCTCCCTGGAGGAGACGGCGGAGCTTATCGCCCGGGCCGGGGTATACGGCGTTATTTTGCAGGACATGGCCGCGCTGCGGCTGTTCAGGCAGCGCTGGCCCGCCCTGCATCGGACAGCCTCCACCCAGACGGCGGTGCATAATGTGGACGGTGCCAGATTTTTGCAGGATATGGGCTTCGACAGCTTTGTCCTGGCCCGGGAGCTTACGGCGGAGGAGATGGGTCAGATCTGCGCCGCCGTGTCCATTCCGGCGGAGGCGTTCGTCCACGGGGCCCACTGCATGAGCCTTTCCGGGGCCTGCTACCTCTCCGCCATGCTGGGCGGCCGGAGCGGCAACCGGGGCCTGTGCGCCCAGCCCTGCCGCCTGGACTGGAAATGCGGCGGGCGGGACTATGCCCTGTCTCTGAAGGATATGTCCCTGCTTTCCCATATAGACGAGCTGCGGCAGGCCGGGGTGCAGACCTTGAAGATAGAGGGCCGCATGAAGCGACCCGAATATGTGGCCGCCGCTGTGACCGCCTGCAAAAAGGCCCGGGCCGGAGAGCCATACGACCGGAAGACCCTGGAGGCGGTGTTTTCCCGCAGCGGCTTTACGGATGGCTACCTCACCGGCCGCCGGGATAAAACCATGTTCGGCCGCCGGACAGAGGCGGATGCGGCCAGCGCCGGAACGGTGCTGGGTTCTCTCGCCGGCCTGTACCGGCGGGAGACGCCCCTGGTGCCGGTGGATATGAGCTTTTCCATGACTGCCGGAGGCAGCAGCCTGACCGTATCCGACGGAACGAACACCCTGACCGTTCCCGGCCCTGTTCCGGAGGAGGCCCGCACCCGCCCCCTGGACGGGGAAAGCGCCGGACGGAGCCTTCGGAAGACCGGAAATACGCAATATTATGTAAACCTGATGGATATCCATATCGATCCGGGTCTGACCCTGCCCGCCGCCGCCTTGAACGCCATGCGCCGCCAGGCGTTGGAGGAGCTGGACGATAAGCGGGCCGCGGCCCCCATCCCGGAGGAGTGCGGCTATGCGCCGGTACCCATCGCGGCCCGCAGGGCCCATCCGCCCTCGCCCCTGTGGGCACGATTTCCCGCCGCCGCCCACCTCCCGGAGACACCCCATCTTGACGGGCTGGAGCGGCTCCTCCTTCCGGTGGAGGAGCTGTCCCCGGCGCTTCTGGCCCAATATGGCCCCAGGCTTATGGCGCAGCTTCCCGCCCTGATCTTCCCCGGGGACGAACAGGCGCTGGAGACAAGGCTTCGTGAGCTGCAGCGGGCCGGGCTCACGGATATCTGGACGGATAATATTTACGGCATCCCCCTGGGGAAGCGCCTGGGCCTGACCATCCGGGGCGGCTGGGGTCTGAACGTGACGAACACCCAGGCCGTGGATTTTTACGAGGCCCTGGGCCTTGCCAGCCTGACCGCATCCTTTGAGCTGCCTATGGAAAAGCTCCGGCGGCTGGGGGGTACGGTCCCTATGGGCCTGGCCGCCTATGGACGGCTGCCCCTCATGCGGTTCCGGAACTGCCCGGTGAAGGCCGGTACTGGCTGCGGGGCCTGCAGGGGCCGGGGAGCCCTGACCGACCGCAGGGGCATCGAATTCCCGGTGGAGTGCAGCCGGCGGAGATATTCGACCCTTCTCAACAGCGTTCCGCTCCACATAGGGGACCGGGATGACTCGGGCGACTTCCGGCTGCTGTATTTTACAGACGAGGACAGTGCCTGCCGGGGCCAGGTCATCCGGGAATTTCTGGAGGGCCGCCCCTCCTCCCGCCCCCGCACAGGAGGGCTGTACTACCGGCAGCTGTTGTGATAAGAATACGTTCTTTCCCCCGGCTGGGTCTGGAGCCTGGCACAGCAATAAAATGAGGGCCGCACCAAAGCAAGGCTTTGGTGCGGCCCATGGTATATGCTGCTGTTAGGCGTTCAGGAAGTCCTCATAGGACAGGACCAGACCCATCTCCACCAGCATGGCGATGGTCTCGTCGTTCTCATCCACGGCGGCCTCCAGACCGGCGTTGGTGGTCTCCTTCATGTCGTCGGGAGCCATGGAGTCAGCGGCGAAGGCGTCCTTCACATACTGAAGATAGCCGTCGAAGTCCTTGGAATAGCTGGCGTCCGGCTCTACCAGGGTGGTTCCGCCGCCCTCGCCGGAGGCTTCCCCGCTGGAGGACTCGCCGGAGGCCTGCTGATCGGCCTCACTGACCATGCCCTCGGTGTCCGCCTCAGGCTTGCCGGCGGCTACCCAGTCGGCGTAGGTCAGCATGCCCACGTTTTCATACAAGACGGTGAGCTGAGAAACGGCCTCGATCTCCTCGATGGTGGCGCAGGCGTTCACGGCCTCGGCCACAGCGGCGGCCTCGTCCTCATCCGGGGCGCCGGCGGCGGCATAGGCGTTCACATATGCCTTGTAGCTGTCGATATCGTCGCCTTCGGCAGCGGGTTCGGCTTCCGCTTCCGCCTCAGCAGCGGGCTCGGCCTCTACGGCCTCGGTTTCAGGTTCGGCCTCAGTGGCGGTATCGTCGGAGCTGCCGCAGGCGGCCAGAGCGAATACCATCACCAGAGCAAGAAGCAGTGCAAGTGTCTTTTTCATTTTGGTTTCCTCCTATAAATGATGAGGCCATTATAAAACGGTCATGTTAAATTGGTCAACAATCATTACATATTTTTAATATAACGATCCGGCCGGCCGTGACAATGGCCGCCGTCTGTGCTATACTGTGCAGTAAGTGCAAGCTATAAAGACGAGGTGTTTGCTTTGAAAAAGAGCTCTTTGCGCAATTCCGCCCTGCTGATGCTGACGGCCATCATTTGGGGCGTTGCTTTCGTGGCGCAGAAGGACGGCATGGAATATGTGGAGCCGTTTACCTATAACGGCCTGCGAAGCCTTCTGGGCGGCGTGGTGCTGCTGGCGGTCATCCCGCTGCTGGATAAGCTCCGCTCCCGTCATGGCCCGATGGAGAAGGGCTCCCGCCGGAATATCATCCTGGGCGGCGTGCTGTGCGGCGTGGCGCTGTTCGTGGCTTCCAATTTGCAGCAGTTCGGCATCGCCCTTCAGGATGCGGATACCAACGTGGGCAAGGCCGGCTTCATCACCGCCTGCTACTGCGCCATCGTGCCAGTGCTGGGACTGTTTATCAAAAAGAAATCCCCGGCGCTGGTGTGGCTGGGGGTGGTGGTGGCCGTGGTGGGCTTTTTCTTCCTGTGCCTGATGGACGGGCTGATGGCCGGTCAGGGCCTGGGCCTGGGAAAGAGCGATCTGCTGCTGCTGCTGTGCGCCGTGGCCTTTTCTGTGCATATCCTGCTGATCGACCATTTCTCCCCCCTGGCGGACGGCGTGCGGATAAGCTGCATCCAGTTTCTGGTGTGCGGGGGGCTGTGCCTGCCCCTGATGTTCATTTTTGAGACCCCTTCCTGGGAGAACATCCGTGCCTGCTGGCTGCCTATCACCTATGCCGGCGTCATGTCCTGCGGCGTGGCGTATACGCTCCAGATCGTGGGCCAGCGGGGGGTGCATCCGGCGGTGGCCTCTCTCATATTGAGCCTGGAGAGCGTCTTTTCCGTCCTGGCCGGTTATGTGCTCATGCCCGGGTCTACTCTCTCCCATTGGGAGCTGTTCGGCTGCGTCCTGGTCATGGCCGCTGTGGTCATGGTCCAGCTGGCCCCTCCGTCGGACCCCGCGCCGGGGGAGAGGGAACCGGCCGATAGCTCAGCGACCTGATTGCGAGCTGAAAAATCATATATATCAGTCCAGCGCTTCGGGAGACCGGGGTGCTGGATTTATTTCATTATATTTACAAAGATTAACAATTTGTTTATAAAGTTTCCCGTTTTGGTCACGAACTTGTCACAAACGGACAAAGGAATTGGTATAGAATGAGGCTACTATGTGAAAGCAAGGAGGTCTTTGCGTTGATAGAGGTAAGTCACCTTACCAAACGCTATGGTAGCCATCTGGCCGTGGACGATCTGAATTTCACCGTGGAAAACGGTGTGGTCTACGGCTTCCTGGGGCCGAACGGCGCGGGTAAGAGCACCACCATGAACATCCTGACGGGCTGCCTGGCCGCCACCAGCGGAACGGTAACCATCGATGGATATGACATTTTTGACGAGCCGGCGGAGGCCAAGCGCCGCATCGGCTATCTGCCGGAGCTGCCGCCCCTGTATACGGGCATGACGGTCCGGGAGTATCTGACCTTCGTGGCCAGAGCCAAGAGCGTTCCTGCCAAGGAGCAGGAGGGGCAGCTGGCCCATGTGATGGAGGTCACCGGCACGGCGGAGGTAGCCGACCGGCTCATCAAGAACCTGTCCAAGGGCTTCCGGCAGCGTGTCGGCATTGCTCAGGCCATTCTGGGCGACCCGGCGGTGGTCATCCTGGATGAGCCCACCGTGGGCCTGGACCCTATCCAGATCATTGAGATCCGGGATCTGATTCACGACCTGGGCAAGGAGCATACAGTCATCCTCTCCAGTCATATTCTGAGCGAGGTGCAGGCGGTGTGCGACCAGATCCTTATCATCAACCGGGGCCGTCTGGTGGCCTGCGGCGAGCCTCAGAGCCTGGAGGAGCAGTTCGCCGGAGAGGCCACCTATAAGATCACCGCGAAGGCCGCCGCTTCGGATGCGGAGCGGGCGCTGAAAAACGTGGAGGGCGTGCAGAAGATAGAGGCCCGGGACGGAGAGGACGGCCGGTGCGATCTGACCGTTACCGTATCCGACCTGAGCTCGGAAATGAACGAGCGGCTCTCCTTTGCCATGTCCGACCGGCG
Organism: Oscillospiraceae bacterium; assembly: GCA_021203045.1. GTDB lineage: Bacteria > Bacillota > Clostridia > Oscillospirales > Oscillospiraceae > CAJOIG01. The sequence continues at coordinate 26,095 of JAJQBY010000024.1, forward strand.
CATCCCGGTGCTGCGGCTGGAGCGGGAGCAGGCGAGCCTTGAGGACGTGTTCCTGACCCTGACCGCCCAGGCGGAGGCCGATCGCGAGGCCCAGGAGAAAAAGGGCGGCAAGGGCAAACGCTCCTGGTTCAAAAGCGGCGCAGCTGCCGGAAAAACCGCGGAAAAAACCGATACGCCGGCCCAGGCGGCGGCAGCCGCTCCCACAGAGAGCCCTGCGGCGGGCGAGGATGACAAGGAGGCGGACGCATGAGCGCTATCTATGAACGGGAGCTGGACAGCCAGCTCAACGGCCTGACCGGATATATTTACGGCGCGCTGATGCTGCTGTTCGGCGGCATCTACGTCATGGCCTATAACCTGTCCGGGTATACGCAGTTTTCCTATGTGCTTTACAGCATGGAATTCGTCATGCTGATCGCCGTGCCTCTGCTGACGATGCGGTCCATTGCGGAGGAGCGGCACCAGCGGACGGATCAGCTGCTCTATTCCCTGCCTATGAGCATGACCAAAATTGTCCTGGGCAAGTATTTCGCCTTGGTGACCGTGATGGCCCTGCCGATGATCGTTATGGCGCTGTACCCTGTGGTGATCAATGCCATGACCCTGTCCGGCTCCATCCCCCTGAAAAGCGCCTATGGGGCGCTGGTGGGCTTTTTCTTCCTGGGGCTGGCCCTGGTAGCCATCGGACTTTTCATCTCCTCCCTGGTGGAAAACGGAGGCGTGGCGGCGGGCTGCTGCTTTATTGTGCTCCTGCTGCTGTATTTCCTGTCCGCGCTGACGGACTATATGTCCAGCGCCTCCTGGGTGTCCTTCCTCATCTTCACGGCGCTTGTGGTGCTGCTGGGGGTGCTGCTGTGGCGGCTGACGAAAAACGGGAATTTTGCCCTGATATTCTCCATTGCCCTGGAGGCGGTGCTGCTCATATGCTTCCTGGTCTGGCAGGACGCCTTTTCCGGCCTGATCATCACGATATTGGAGCAGCTTGCCGTTTTCGACCGGTTTGACAATTTTACCTATGATATATTTGATATTACCAGCATCGTATATTATGTGACGGTGGCGGCGGTATTTCTGTTCCTCACCGTGCAGTCTATGGAGCGCAGGAGGTGGAGCGAATGAGCGACCGGAAAAACCCTGAGCGGGAGATCGGCCAGACCCCGGAGTCCGGGGAAGAATGGGTGCAGGAACTCGTTGAGGAGATGGCGTCGGAGACAGAGGAAAAGAAAACTCCCGAGACCAATGGGAACAAGCAAAAGGGGAAGGGCGCCGGCAAATTCCGGGCAGCCTTCCGGACCAAGGCATGGCGGGCCGGCTCCTATAGCATCTTTGCTGCCATCGTGGTTATCGCTATCGCCGTGGTGGTGAACCTGGTGGTGAAGGCCCTGCCCAGCTCTGCCACCCAGTTGGATATGACGGAAAACCAGATCTATTCCATCTCCGACCAGACCAAGCAGATTCTGGGCTCTCTGGAAACGGATGTGGATGTGTACTGGATCGTCCAGTCCGGCAGCGAGGATACCACCATGGAGCAGGTGCTGGCGAAATATGCGGAATACAGCCATGTGACGGTCACCTCCGTTGACCCGGTAGTGTATCCCAGCTTCGCCTCCCAGTATACGGACGAGACCATCACCAATAACAGTCTGCTGGTGGTCTGCGGAGACAGGACCATGTATATCCCCTATTCTGATATCTGGACCTATTCTGACTATTCTACATACTATTACTACTACTATTACTACGGCGAGGAGTATCTGGACGTATTCGCCGGAGAGAGCCAGCTCACCAGCGCCATCGGCTATGTGACCAGCGAGGATCTGCCCATTATGTATATCCTGACGGGCCACGGGGAGACCGGCGTATCCGACGATGTGCTGGACGCTATCAACATGGACAACATCCAGACCGAGGAGCTGAGCCTCCTGACAATAGATGCCATTCCGGAGGACTGCGCGGTGCTGGCTCTGTTCGGACCGACCAGCGATCTGTCCGAGGACGAGCTTGCTATGATCGAGGCATATCTGGACGAAGGCGGTGAAATGATCATCACCACCGAATACACAGAGGAGGACATGACGAACTTCCAGACCCTTCTGTCAGACTGGGGCCTTGATCTGTCCTACGGCTATGTGCTGGAGAGCAACAGCAGCTATTACTACTACGGCTATATTGACCTGATTCTGCCCACTCTGGGAAGCCACGATATCACCACTCCGCTGACGGAGGACGGCTACAGCGTACTGATCCCGGACGCCCAGGCCCTGACAGCTAATGGCCTGAACGACGACCTGACCGTCACGTCCCTGCTGACCAGCAGCAGCTCCTCCTATCTCAAGGAGTCCCTGTCCGGCCTGACCAGCTATGATCAGACGGACGACGATCTCTCCGGTCCGTTCCTGCTGGGCGCGGCAGTGGAGAGCGCAAGCTCCGGCGGCAAGATCGTGGTATTTATGTCTACGACCTTTATGGAGTCCTCCTATAGCTCCCTGGTATCCGGGGCCAACGAGGATTTGTTCCTGAACGCGGTGGATTGGCTGTGCGAGAAGGATTCTTCTATCTCCATTCACACCAAGACTACCACCAGCGACTCCCTGTCCTTCTCGGACAGCTCTGCCAGCACGCTGAAGACCCTGCTGGTGGTGATTGTGCCGGTGCTGTTTTTGGCCTCCGGTGTGGTGATATTCATTAGAAGGAGGCGGCGTTGATGAAACGGGGCGCAAAATTGGGCGTGCTGGTGGCGGCTCTGGCCGTACTGGTGGGCGCATGGGCACTGATCAACTATATGACCACCCAGAAGGAGGCCGCTGACGCGGCTCTGGAGATATCCGATGACAGCATCGATATCGCCGTGGGCGAATATGACGATGTGATATCCCTCTTCTGGACGTACAGCGAGTCAACGGTGAACCTCACCTATGACGAGGACGCAGAGGAATGGGTCAACGCCGACGACGAGACCTGCCCCATAGACCAGTCCGCGGTGGAGGCGCTGATTACGGCGGTCTCGACCACTACGGCCTCCCAGGAGGTGACGGACGTAGAGGACTTCGAGCAGTACGGCCTGGACGAGCCCACCCTGACGGTGGAGGCGTCCACGGCGGATAATACCGTTTCCTACGCCGTGGGCAGCACCAGCCTGACCGGGGAATATTATGTCCGCATCGACGGCGGGACCTCCGTTTATACGGAGTCCGGCCTGCTGGCCGGGGCCTTCCAGGTGCAGATAGACGATCTGCTCCAGCTGGAGAGCGCGCCGGATGACATCGCATCCGTCCTGAGTCTGACCGTGGAGACGGACGTGACTTCCTATACCGTTGAATATGTGGAGGACGCCTCGGATATCTATTATACCGACGCCTATACCTGGTTCCTGACCGCCCTGGACGGCGTGGAGCTTACGGCGGCTGACGAGACGGCGGCCGTGACGGAGGATGAGGAAGCCTCTGATGAGACCGGGGAGGAGGCCGCTGAGACGGCTGAGAACGCGGCTGAGGACGAGACCGCTGGGACCGACACAGGAGTCGTGCCCTTGGATGAAGATTCGGCAGCGACGCTGTATGAGCTTGTGAGCGGCATTTCCTTCCTGTCCTGCGAGACATGGAACGCAGAGGACCTGTCTGCTTACGGCCTGGACGACCCTCAGGGCGTCGTTACCCTGACCTATGAGGATTCGGAAGGGGAGACCCAGACCTTTACCCTGGAATTCGGCGATTATACCAGCGGCTATGTGTATGTCCGCCTGGCGGATTCCAATATGGTGTATCTGGCGGACGGCTCTATCCTGGACGGGCTGATGTATCCGGACTGGACATCCATGTCCCCCCTGATCCTGGTGCCTCTGGACTGGGACACGGTCACTACCATTCAGGTGACCCTGGACGGCGCTGAGACCTATGAGATTCAGCGTACCTATACCATCGAGACGGTGGAGGTCGAGGTCGAAGATGACGAGGACGAGGACGAGGAGACAGAGGATTCGGAGGACGCTGAAGAATCCGAGGAATCCGAAGAAACCGAGACCGAGCTGGTGGAGACCCAGGTGAATATCTATACCATAGGCGACAAGAGCCTGGATGCAGACGATATGGACGACTGGCTGGATGATGTATACGCCTTGACTGCCGCGAGCCTGGCTGATACGGACGAGGGCCGCTCTGAGGTCATGACCCTGACCTTCCAGCGGGACAGCGACACCTGGCAGCAGGTGACGGTGACCTTCTGGAAATACAGCAGTTCCCAGTATCTCTGCCAGCTGAACGGAGAAACCTATTATCTCATATCCAGCTCCACGGTGGACGATCTCTATGACGGCATCCTGGAGATTCTGAACGCCGAGGAGGAAGAAGAAACCTCTGAGACGGAGACCGATGAGGCGGAGGATACCGCCGCTGAAACGGATTGACCCATAACGCAAATGACCGCCGCCGGGAATCCGGCGGCGGTCGCTGCGTTTGAAATTCTTATTTCTTTTTCCCCGGCCGGATGAAGGCGACGGAGATCATCTGCACCAGAGCGGCGGCGGTCAGGACGATGGCTGTGGCCCGCTGAAAGGGCGTGGCCCTGCCGGAGGCGCTGCTGCGGCTGTGGTCGTTTTCCATGGTCATTCTTCCTTCCTGGGGGCGCTGCCGCCCTCCTGCGCCTTCGGACGGGGCTTATAAGGGCGTTTTTTGTAGTAGGGCTTTTGATTTTTGGGCCGCTGGCCCTGTGTCTGTGCCTGACCTTTGCCCTGCTCCTGACCGGGGGCTGCCTGGTTCTGCGGGCGGCCGGACTGCTGCGGCCGTTGGCCCTTGTTTCTGGAGGACCGGTTCTGCCGCTGGCCCTGTCCCTGCCCCTGGCGCTGGGAGGGCTCCTGCTGGCCCTGTCCCTGCCCCCTGGCGCTGGGAGGGCTCCTGCTGGCCCTGACGCTCTCCCTTAGGGGGATAGGGGCCCTTTTTCCGGGGCTTGTTCTGTCGGGGAGGACGGTCGGCGGATGCTTCCTGCCGGTCTGCCGGGGCGCTGCTCCTTCTTGGGCGGCGCTCCCTGGGGGCCGGCGCCTCCTCCGGAACGGCCTGGGAGTTCAGGACGACCTCCGGCATTTCCCAGTCGCTTTCCGGCTCCTCCTTGGGCTTCTTCGGCTTGAGGACCAGTATATGGGGCGGTGCGCTGCCGTCTCTGGGCCGTCCGCCGGGGATGGCGGCTACCTCGTCCGCGTCATATTGGCGGATAGCGTCGTCGCCGGGGCCGTCCAGCTTCACCCGGACGGTCTGGCGCAGGATGTTCACCTGGGTCACATTGCCGTAGCCGTCCGGGGTTTCCACAAAGGCTCCGTTTTTCGGCACGGTCTTTACCAGCTCCTCATAGGCTGCCTGCTCATACCGCAGGCAGCACATCAGCCGCCCGCAGCAGCCGGATATCTTGGTGGGGTTCAGGCTGAGAGACTGGGTTTTTGCCATTTTGGTGGATACGGGCTGAAACTCTCCCATGAACGACCCACAGCAGAAGGGCCGTCCGCATATGCCCAGACCGCCCAGCATGCGGGCCTCGTCCCGGACGCCGATCTGCCGCAGCTCGATGCGGGTGCGGAACACACTGGCCAGATCCTTTACCAGCTCACGGAAGTCTACCCGGCCCTCGCTGGAGAAGAAAAAGATGATCTTGTTCCCCTCGAAGCTGCACTCCACGTCCACCAGCTTCATATCCAGCCCGTGGGCGGCGATGCGCTGGCGGCATATGCCGAAGGCCTCCTTTTCCCGCTGGCGGCAAAGATCCTCCACCCGCTTGTCATCCTCTGTGGCCATGCGGATTACAGGACGAAGGGGGGCTACCACCCGTTCGCCCGGCACTGTGTGGTTTCCCTGGAGAACGGTGCCCATCTCCATGCCCTTGGCGGTCTCCACGATTACCTTGTCTCCCGCCTGAAGGGTCAGGCCGCCGGGGGCAAAGAAATACAGCTTGCCCCGGTTCCTGAATTTTATACTGACTACTTCTGTCATGTCTCACCTCAAGGTCTCAGCGGCCAGCACCCCAAAAATCTGCTTTGGGGCTACGTTGTGCCGCAAATAGTCTTCCGCCCTGTCCATCAGGGCGTTCAATGCAAACAGGCTGTCCTGGCTCAGGCCGGGGTTTTCCGCCCGGCCGCATAAAATGGACCACAGAGCGTCCCGCGCGTCCTCCAGAAAAGCCTCCGTATCCTCCCGGGTCAGCTTAGAGCGCAGCATGCAGAACTGGACGATATCCGCCCGGTCCCCTCCGGCTGCTGCCCGGAGATAGGCCTCGGCGAGGGGGGCGGGACCGGAGACGCTCTCGGAGCGCTCCCACTCGTCCACCCGGACGCACCGGGAGCGGACAGTGTCCAGAAGGGCGTCCGCCGCTGCGGTGCAGAGGATGAAGCAGGCGTGGCCCGGCGGCTCCTCCAGTACCTTCAGAAGGGCGTTCTGGGCCAGGCGGTTCATGCGGTCCGCCTGATCGATGATGTATACCTTGCGGGCGGCCTCGTTGGGGGCGATGGCCGCGCCGGCGGCCACCTGCCGAATCTGCTCTACCAGGATCTCCCGGTGAAGGCCGGCTGTCCCCTCCTGGCGGGCCACGACGGTCACGTCCGGGTGGATGCCGGCCGATACCTTCCGGCAGTCCCGGCACTGACCGCAGGGGGGATTATCGCCGGAGCAGAGCATGGCCGCCGCCAGATACCGGGCCGCGCCGTCCCGTGCCGGACCCTCCGGCCCGACCAGCATGTATGCATGAGATATTCGCTGCTGTGTCATATGGTGAACCAGGTTTTCTGAAAAAATACCTGTCCTTATGAAATTCAATTTTCGTCTGTTTTTAAACAGACGAGGAATAACGCAAGGATCGGACCGTCATTTGAGGGGCGTTTGGGCCCCTTTTGGCCCCGAAAATGGGAAAAACGGGCCAAAAATTGCAGGCAAAGGCCCTGACGGCACAAATATTATAGCATAATTCAAAAAGTCTTTACAATATTCATTTGCAAATTCGAGAAAAATGTGTTAACTTTAACATGGAAGTTTTTGAAAAGGAGAGAAATGCCGTGAAACGCTCGAACATTTCTGAAAACGTAATTCGCCGGCTGCCCCGCTACCTGCGGGAGCTGGAAGACCTGGCTGCGAAGGGAGAGGAACGTATCTCCTCTGAAAAGCTGGGCAAGCAGATGGGACTGACACCGTCCCAGATTCGTCAGGACTTCTCCTGCTTTGGCGAGTTCGGCCAGCAGGGCTATGGTTATAATATCGAGTCCCTGAGCAAGGAGATCGGACACATCCTGGGCACCTATCAGGACTACTCCGCCATTCTCGTTGGGGCCGGCAATCTGGGCGGCGCCCTGATAAAGAATCTGGATTTCATCATCGAGGGCTACCGCTTCCTGGGTGCCTTTGACGTGAAGCCGGAGCTGATCGGCACGGACATCAACGGCGTGCCGGTATATGACTATGCGGGCCTGTCCGATTTCATCCGGGAGAACAAGGTGGACATCGCGATCCTGACCGTTCCCAAGGAGGCGGCCCAGACCGTGACAGAGGTCATGATGGACGCCGGTATCCGGGCCATCTGGAACTTTACCAACCGGAAGCTTGAGCTGGGCGATTCCGGGGTGCTGGTGGAGAATATCCACTTCTCGGACAGCCTGCTGGTGCTGACCTATCATCTTTTCTCCAAGGACGAAGAACAGAAATGAGTCAGACCCCCGATCAGGAGGGACAGTCTGCCACCTTTGATACCATCGCGGCCACCGCCACAGGCAGCGGACTGTCCGCCATCGGTATCATACGTGTCAGCGGTCCGGCGGCCCTGGCTGTGGTGGACAGGGTGTTCACCCCCATGCGGGGGGCGGCCATGTCCCAGCGGCCCGACCGCCAGCTTGTGCTGGGCCGGCTGAGCGCCCCCGGAGGCGCGCTGCTGGATCAGTGCCTTGCTACGGTCTCCAGAGGACCTAACAGCTATACAGGGGAGGACACTGCAGAGCTGCAGTGTCATGGCTCTCCTGTCGTATTGCGCCTTGGATTGGACAGCCTCTTTGCCGCCGGCGCGCGTCAGGCCAGAGCGGGGGAATTCACCAGGCGGGCCTTTATCAATCACCGCATGGACCTGACCCAGGCGGAGGCGGTGATAGACCTGATCGATGCGGAGACGGAGCAGGCGGCCGAAAACGCCGCTGCCCAGCTGGATGGTGCTATCCGCCGCCGGACGGACGGAATATACGACAGCCTGACCGCCATCTGCTCTCATTATCATGCGGTCATCGATTACCCGGACGAGGATATCGAGCCCTTCGCCTTGGAGGGCTATGCCCGCACGCTGAAGGAGGCGGAGGACGATCTGGAGAGACTCCTGGCCACCTTCCGCCGGGGCAGCGTCATGAAAAGCGGTGTTCCCTGCGCCATAATAGGCCGTCCCAATGCGGGCAAATCCTCGCTTCTGAAC
>JAJQBY010000108.1 GCA_021203045.1 Oscillospiraceae bacterium
ATAAACTCCAGCGTCTGTGGGAATCGGCAGATCATCCTGCATTTGGTCGGTCTCGGCATCTCATCACCTCTTTCTTCCCGGTCAACGGCCGTGATAATATCGTTCTGTCATCCTATATCCATATGTTTGAGTCTGTTCATATCATACCTCTATTTATGGCATATATCAAGAGCCATTATTGACTTATGCCACAAACCACATCAACCAGGAGACGCCAATATTCTGGAGCAAAAAATTCCCCCTGCGGGAGAGCCTTGAGCTCTGTTTTCTTTCTCCCATCCCGCGCATACTATATCAGCGCAGGGAGGGATGCCGTATGTTCAGGGAAAAGATCAGAGAGTTTACGCAAACGCTTTCCGGGGCCAGGCTGGGCCTGTACGCCACCAGCGGCGCCTATTACCTTTTTCTTTCTCTTTGGCCGCTGGCGATTCTGTTTTTGTCTCTGCTGCCCTACACCTCCCTCTCTCAGGAGCAGCTTTTGAACATGCTTTTGGGGTACGCCCCAGGGCCGTTTCGGCAGCTGATGACGCTCATCGCGGCAGACATCTACGACAGCTCCGCCGCTGCAATTGGCTTCGGCCTGGCTACAGAGCTGTGGAGCGGGGGAAAATTCCTGTCTGCACTGATCGGCGGCATCGGTCACATCTATGACGGCGACAGCCGCCGGGAAAGCAGCTTCCGCCGGCGGCTGCTGGGCGCAACTTACGCGGGGCTGTTAGCACTTCTTATCATAGGCGAGCTGGGACTGCTGTTTTTCGGACAGCGGCTGCTGGGCGCAGCAGCACTGAGGCATCCCGGTTTTTCCCGGCTATTCGGCCTCCTCTCATATCTGCGCTGTCCCTTATTTCTGATCGGCGTCAGCGGCATGCTGCTTCTCCTGTTCATCCGCCTCCCAAAGCGGAAGCTCCCGCTCCGCCGCCTTCTGCCCGGCGCTGTGAGCGGCGCGACGGCGTGGCTTTTCTTTTCCCAGCTTTATTCCTGGGCCGTGGAGCGGTTCCATCTTTTTTCCGTTTATGGCAGTCTGGCCTTCGTCATCGTATCTCTTTTCTGGATGTACTGCTCTCTGTATATCCTGTTTTTCGCCGCGTGGCTGAACACATACCTGACTTTGTCACGCCCGAATGCCGAAAAAGCACAAAATGAGTAAACCTTGTCAAAAATCGACAAAAACTGCACACAATCTCTTGCGCATCTGCTATAAAAAATGTTATAATTCGCTTCATAGGGAATGAGTAAGCTCTGCAAAGCAAAAATCAAAATCTATAATCTGACTAGGATAGGAGTTGAGGACTTTTTGAGCCGGCTTAGTATTTCTTCGCCTGACAAATCTCAGGGATTTGTGGACAGCATGTATGCCAACATGCAGCGGCGCATCGAGGTAGCCCCTCAGGGCAACTGCCCCGTGGAGCTGACGGATGCCTTTCTGCGGCTGTGCATGGCCCAGAGCTGCGGCAAATGCGTCCCCTGCCGGGTAGGACTGGATCAGCTTTCCACTCTGATCCAGAAAATTCTGGAGGGCAATGGCACAGCCCAGGACCTGATGATCCTGGACAAGGCCGCCCACGCCATCGCGGATTCCGCTGACTGCGCTATCGGCTGGGAGGCCGCCAAGACGGTGATCACCTGCGTCAACGGCTTCAAGGACGACTTTATGAGTCATCTGACCACGGGACGGTGCATGTCGAACTTTAAGGCGGTACCCTGCATGACCTTCTGCCCGGCCCATGTGGACATCCCCGGCTACATAGCCCTTGTAAAGGAGGGCCGTTATGCCGACGCCGTGCGGCTGATTCGGGAGGACAATCCCTTCCCCAGCGTATGCGGCCTTATCTGCGAACACCCCTGTGAAAGCCACTGCCGCCGGAACATCGTGGATGATTCCGTGAACATCCGCGGACTGAAGCGGGCGGCGGTAGAGCAGGCCGGTCACGTGCCGGCTCCCAAGTGCGCCCCGCCCACCGGCAAGACTGTGGCCATCATCGGCGGCGGTCCCACCGGCCTGACGGCAGCCTATTACCTTGCGCTGATGGGTCATTCCGTCACCGTATATGAAAAGCACAGAAAATTCGGCGGCATGCTGCGGTATGGCATTCCCCGTTATCGTCTGCCGGAGAAATTCCTGGATGAGGATATAAACGTCATCCTCTCCACCGGCATCACCGCCTATACCAACGTAGAGATCGGCAAGGACATCGATTTTGCCGAGATACACGAGAAATTCGACGGCGTATATATCGCCATCGGCGCGCACTCCTATAAAAAGCTGAATATCCCCGGCGAGGATGCGGAGAACGTCATGTCCGCTGTGCAGCTGCTGGGCGCTATGGGCGATGGCGAGCCCATGGACATGACCGGCAAGCGGGTCGTGGTCATCGGCGGCGGCAACGTGGCTATGGACGCCAGCCGCACAGCCATCCGGCTGGGCGCAAAATCCGTTCAATGTGTATACCGGCGGCGCAAGTCCGATATGACCGCCCTTGTAAACGAAATATCCGGCGCAGTGGCGGAGGGTGTGGAGCTTGTCACCCTGATGGCTCCCGCCCGCATCGAGACGGACGAAAACGGCGCCGCCAAAGCGCTGGTCGTCAAGCCCCAGGTCCCCGGCGCATATAAGGGCGGCCGCCCCGCCCCCCGCGATGCGGACCAGCCGGAGCAGGCTCTGCCCTGCGACATAGTCATCGTCGCCATAGGCCAGGCCATCGAGTTCGGTCACTTCACTGAGGCGGGCATCACCCCCTCCAAATACGGCACGCTCCAGGCGGACACCTCCGGCGCGGTAGCCGGCGCCAATGGCGTGTACGCCGGCGGCGACTGCGCCTCCGGTCCTGCCACGGTCACCAAGGCCATTGAGGCCGGAAAGACCGCCGCGGCAAACCTGGATGAATATTTCGGCCTCCACGGCGAGATAGACTTCGACGTGGAAATCCCCGCCGCCTCCGCGAATCTTCGCACCGCCTGCGGCCGCTGCAATATGACCGACCGCCCCGCTGCGGAACGCATCCACGATTTCGACCTGATCGAAAATTCACTGACCAGCGAGGAGGCCACGCAGGAGTGTTCACGCTGCCTGCGCTGCGATCACTTTGGCTACGGCTCGTTCAGAGGAGGGAGGAAAACGGCATGGTAAATCTGACAATAGACGGACGCCCTGTCTCCGTGCCGGAGGGCACGACGATCCTGGAGGCCGCAAAATCAGCCGGCATCCGCATTCCCACCCTCTGCTACCTGAAGGACATCAACCAGATCGGCGCCTGCCGTGTCTGCGTGGTGGAGGTAGAGGGCTGGGATCATCTGGCCGCCTCCTGCAACGCGGACTGTGAGGAGGGCATGGTCGTCCACACCAACACCCCCCGGGTGCGGGACACCCGGCGGCTGAATGTGGAAATGATTCTCTCCCGCCACCACACCAACTGCACAAGCTGCGTCCGCAGCGGCAACTGCTCCCTGCAAAGCCTGGCCCGGGATATGAACGTGCTGGAGCTTCCCTTCCCCCAGACGCCGGTCTATCGGCCATGGGATCATACATATCCCCTGATACGGGATATGTCCAAGTGCATCAACTGCATGCGGTGCGTAGCCGTATGCGACAAGGTGCAGGACATGAAAGTCTGGGACGTGACCGGTACCGGCACCCGCACGGCGGTCGCTATCCGGGACAAGATGGATCTCAAGGATGTGGGCTGCACCTACTGCGGCCAGTGCATCACACACTGTCCCGTTGGCGCACTCCGCGCCCGCGATGACACCATGAAGGCCTTCTCTGCGCTGTCCGACCCGGATAAGATCTGCATCGTTCAGGTGGCTCCTGCCGTCCGCGCTGCCTGGGGCGAGGATTTTGGACTGACCCTGGAGGAGGCCACCCTACCCCGCCTGGTAGCCGTTCTGAAGGCTATGGGCTTCGATTACGTTTTCGACACAGACTTTGCCGCCGACCTGACCATCATGGAGGAGGGAAGCGAATTTGTGGAGCGGATGACACACCCCACGGAATACCAGTGGCCTATGTTCACCTCCTGCTGCCCCGGCTGGGTGCGCTATGCCAAGATACGTCATCCGGAGCTGCTGGACAATCTATCCACGGCCAAGAGTCCTCAGCAGATGTTCGGCGCAGTAGCAAAAAGCTATTTTGCGGAGAAGATCGGCGTGGACCCGAACAAGCTGTTCTGCCTCTCCATCATGCCCTGCACGGCCAAGAAGTACGAGTGCGCCGTGGAGGAGGTAAACGATGCCGGCGCCGGGCGGGATGTAGATCTCTCCATCACCACCCGGGAGCTCGTCCGCATGATAAAGGTCTGCCAGATCGACCCCATGACTGCTGGCGAAGCGGAGTTTGATGACCCGCTTGGCGAATCCACCGGTGCAGCTGTCATCTTTGGCGCCACCGGCGGCGTGATGGAAGCGGCACTGCGCAGCGCCTACTTCCTGATCACCGGGGAAAACCCCGACCCGGACGCCTTCAGCGACGTGCGGGGTCTGGACGGCTGGAAGGAGCGCACCTTCCGGGCCGGAGACATCACCGTTCGCACGGCGGTGGCCAGCGGCCTTGCCAACACCTCCCGCCTGATCGACGCCATCCAGCGGGGTGAGGTACACTATGATTTCGTGGAGATCATGGCATGTCCCTCCGGCTGCGCCGGTGGCGGCGGCCAGCCCATCGAGGACGGCGTGGAGCTGGGCGGCATGCGCGGCCAGCATCTGTATAAGCTGGACAGCGAAAAGCCTCTGCGCTTCTCTCACGAAAACCCCTCGATACAGACGCTGTACGCAGAGTATCTCCAGGCCCCCCTGTCTCATCGTTCCCACGAGCTTCTGCACACAGATCTAAAGAGCTGGAAGCTGTGACAACATAACCAAAAAGGAGCGCCGTTAAAGCACGGCGCTTCCTTTTTCTTTCCATTATGCAAACAAGAAAACCACGGCGCAGACCTGATGGGCTTGGCCGTGGTTTTCTCTATTACTGATTATTTTGAATTAAAGATCTTGAATATGCTGTCGAAGGGGTCTTCCTCCTCCGGCTCGACCTCAGCGGGCTTTTTAGCCTCGCCGGCCATCTCGGTAGCCTGGGAGAACAGGTTCTCCTTTTTATCCTCCGCGGGAGCCGCAGCGGGAGCGCTGGCAGTAGATACGGCACGGGCCGTCTGGCTGTCCTCATCAAAGCCGGTGGCAATGACGATCACGCGGATCTCATCCTCCATGGAGTTATCAAAGGATGCACCGAAGATGATGTTGGCATCCGGATGGGCCGCCGCCTGCACCAGGTTGGCCGCAGTCTCCACATCCTCCAGGCCCATGTCCTCCGAGCCGGTGATATTGATGAGCACGCCCCGGGCACCGTTGATGGAGGTCTCCATCAGGGGGCTGGAAATGGCCATCTGCGCAGCGTCCTCCGCCTTGCCCTTGCCAACAGCATGACCCACGCCCATGTGGGCGAAGCCCGCGCCCCGCATGATGGTGCACACATCCGCAAAGTCAAGGTTTATGAATCCGGTATTTTTAATCAGGCCGGAGATGCTGGTAACGGCCTCATGCAGGACCTCATCCGCGATTTCAAAGGCGTTCGCGAAGGTGACCTTCTGATCGGTGGCATATTTCAGCCGGTCATTGGGGATAACCAGAAGGCTGTCCACCCGGCCGAGAAGCTCATCGATGCCGCCCATGGCCTGAGCCATACGCTTTTTGCCTTCAAAGCCGAAGGGCTTTGTCACCACGCCAACAGTGAGGATTCCCGCCTCACGAGCGATATCCGCCACCACAGGACCTGCGCCGGTGCCTGTGCCGCCGCCCATACCGGCGGTGATGAACAGCATATCGGTCCCCTCCAGGCACTTGGCGATCTCGTTGCGGCTTTCCTCCGCCGCCTTTTCGCCGACAGAGGGATCGCTGCCTGCGCCCTGACCATGGGTCAGCTTTTCGCCGATCTGAATCTTCTGATCCGCTGTGGACATGGCAAGCGCCTGCTTGTCCGTATTGACAGCGATAAATTCGACTCCGTTGGTTCCGGAGCTCACCATTCTATTTACGACGTTGCCGCCTGCGCCGCCGATACCGACGACCTTCAGGGTCACAACGTTCTCAGGGCCAGTTTCAAGCGAATGTACTGTTGCCATCTTTATTTGCCTCCCGTGTATTCTATAACGGCATGACCGTCCAACTTGCATACGTTACACTATATTTTATTACGAAATGCCGAACAGGTCAATAGTTATTTTAAATTATGTCAAATGATTTTTTCGGTTCCTGCAGACGTCAGTCCGGCGAATTCGGCCATTCAGTCCGGCGTGACGTGTACCGCAGTGCCATCGGATACATCTATGGAACCGGTGACATCGCTGTCTATCTGCTCCATAGCGCTGAGTATCATGCGGAGCTTATATTCCGTGTTGTCATTAGAGCCCATCTTCACTGTGAAGCGCCCCAGATACTCGAAGGTAGGGCTGGCCGCATTTTCCATGTTTACCTCGGTCACATCCCCGATCATGCCCAGGTCTTCCATTGCTCCCAGAAGCTCCTGCAGATAAGAGAGCTTCAGGCTCTCGTCCGAGGAGACCGTCATGATCTCTCCGGCAGTGGGAGACTCCGGCGTTATATTCCGGACATGAATCAGACCGGACAGCTCCTCTGCCGTGACAGAGCCGAGCAGCTTGCAGTTGGCCGTCATCATCCAGTACTGCCCCTCCCAGTCTACATAGGCCAGAGCGGAGCTCTCCTCAATGGTGATCGTGATCTTATTGGGAAGACTCCGCGCGATCGTGGCCGATTCCACCAGAGACAGGCGGAAAAATATGCGGCTGGAGGCGTTCATCTGGTTGATGAAAAACAGGTTATCGCCCTCGCTGATGCCGGAGGCCTCGATGACCTCCTCATCCGTATAGGACACCGCCCCCACTACCTCTATCGTCTGCACCCGGAAAAACACGCCCATGCCAAAAACAATGGCCACCGCCACCAGTACAACGGAAAGGGGCGCAAACAGGCTCCGCCGACGGCCCTTTCGCTTCTGGGGCGCACCGTATCTGTCTTGATTTGCCAAATGTATGTACCTCAGTTCTCTTGCGATCTTCTGTAAAAGCAGCCATTTTCCGATATCCGCTTTAACGAGGATCGGTGTCAGATTCGTATTTCGCGACCTGAGCGCCCAAGGCATTCAGGGCCTTATCCAGCCCCTCATAGCCGCGCTCCACATGGCCCCGGTCAGTGACAATGGTCTCCCCTTCCGCCCCAAGGCCGGCCAATATCAGGGACGCGCCGCCCCGCAGGTCCTCCGCCAGCACCGGTGCGCCGCGCAGCCGCTCCACACCGGTAACGATGGCCACCCGGCCCTCTGTCCGGATGTCCGCGCCGAGGCGCTTCAGCTCCTCCGCCTGACGGTATCGCTCAGAGAAGATATTTTCCACAAAGACCGTCGTTCCTGATGCCTTCAGGGACGCGGCCATCATCAGCGGCTGCGCATCCGTGGGAAAGCCAGGATATGGCTGGGTTATTACCGTGCGGCCCCCATGGAGCCGTTCCCGGCAGCGTATCCGCAGGCGGCGGCTATACCGCTCCACCTTCGCTCCCATGGCCTCCAGGTTCTCTGTCACGCTCTCCGTATGACAGGGGTCTATACCCCGCAGCTCCACATCGCCCCCCGCGCACGCGCAGGCGCACAGCATGGTAGCGGCAGCGATGCGGTCAGGCATGATACGATAGCCGGTGCGGTCCGCAGGGGCAAAGCTATGTACTTTAATCACCGGGGTGCCCGCCCCCTCTATGTCCGCCCCCATGGTTCGGAGAAAGCCTTGCAGCGCTGTGATCTCCGGTTCCCGGGCCGCATTCGTGATAACTGTCTCCCCTTTTGCGGCGCAGGCGGCGATCATGGCGTTTTCCGTTGCTCCCACGCTGGGCATCTCCAGATGGATGCTCCCGCCCCGCAGGACCGGCGCGGAGCAGAATATCTCTCCGCCCTCCTGCCGGACCCTGCCGCCCAACGCCTCCATAGCGTTCAGATGCAGGTCGATGGGTCGGGGCCCCAGCTCACAGCCGCCGGGCATGGACAGCCGCGCCTCACCGCAGCGGGCCAGCACCGCTCCCAGAAATATCACCGAGGAGCGCATCTCCCGCATCAGTTCGTGGGGGATGCTGCATCCGGTCATAGGCCGGGAATCCACACGGATGACATCCTCCTGCCGCTCCACCTGACAGCCCAGATAGCGCAGGATATTCAGGGATGCCTCCACGTCCCGCAGGACGGGACAATTGGTGAACTCGGTCTCACAACCTTTCAGTATGGTCGCCGCCAGGATCGGCAGCACGGCGTTTTTTGCTCCCTGGACGGTCAGGCTCCCCTCCAGGGCAGAGCCGCCCTTTATCCGCCATAAACTCATATTCTGTCCTCCCCGCAGGTATGCTGTAGCGTAACGCCACATCACATACTATGCGGAAAAAACAAAATCGTGCCGGTGGACTAAGCCTCTTTATTCTGATTTTACTCCTTTTTGTCCTTCTGCGCAAGTCCCAGGATAATGGAGGTAATCCGGTCCGTGGCATCGTCTACGCCCAGATTCCGGCTGGCCATATGCATACGGGCCATAGCCTGGGGGTCATGGAGCAGGCCCGTCACCTCGTCATAGAGCGTCGCGCCGTCGAATTCGCCCTCCAGCAGCATGCGGGCCGCCCCGGCGTCCGCCAGGACCCTGGCATTCTTTTCCTGATGGTGATTGACCACGTTGGGGCTTGGCACGATCACCGCCGGTTTTCCCAGATAGGTCAGCTCGCTGATAGTAGACGCGCCGCTGCGGCAGATGATAACGTCCGCCGCCGCCATGATCTTCGGCATATCATAGATATACTCCCGCACATCCGCTGCCGGAGAGGCGATATGCTCCTCTGCCAGCGCCGCCCGCACCCGGTCATAATACTGCTTGCCGGTGGCGTAAATCAGCCGGAAGCCCGGCTTCGGTCCCATCCGGCGGATGAATTCCAGCATGGCGCGGTTCATATAGTCCGCGCCCAGAGAGCCGAATACCGCCAGCACCACAGGCTCCTGCGCGTCCAGTCCCAGCTCCCGGCGGGCGCGGCCCTTGTCCGCTCCGCGGAAATCCACCCGGACGGGAGTCCCGGTCACCTCCACCCTATCCGGGTAGTGATAATAGCTCCGGCTGCCCTCAAAGCCCACCAGGATGCGGTCCATTTTCTTTTCCAGAAGCCGCGTAGTCAGTCCCGGCACGGCGTTAGACTCATGCACCGCCGTAGGGATACCCAGCGCCGCCGCCGCTCTCAGGACCGGATAACACACATATCCCCCCGTCCCGACGGCCACATCCGGCCGGAAGTCCTTCAGAATCCGTCTGGCCTGTGCGGAGGAGCGTATGAGCCGCCCCACCGTCCTTACGTTTTCCACCAGCATTGTGGGCTTCATGCTCCGCTGAAAACCGGATATACGGACGGTTTTCAGGTCATAGCCCTCCCGGGGCACCAGCTCCGTCTCCATGTGGCCCTCGGCTCCGACGAATAATATCTCCGCATCGGGCATCAGCTCACGTATCCGCCCGGCCACGCCCAGAGCAGGATTGATGTGTCCCGCTGTTCCGCCGCAGGTAAATAAAAATCTCATTTACTTCTTCTCCGGAATGTCCCTGGAAAGGGACAGAATGATGCCCATCTCCGCCAGCTGCAGCAGTAGCGCCGTTCCGCCATAGCTGAAAAACGGAAGGGATATGCCGGTGGTAGGGATGGTATTGGTAACGACCGCCACATTCAGAATCACCTGCATCGCCAGGTGCGTGGTCAGGCCCGCCCCCACCAGGCAGCTGTATCTGTCTCTGGCGTGCATGGCCAGCCAATAGCCCCGTATGATAAGCAGGGCGAACAGGCACAAGATCAGCATGGCCCCGATGTAGCCCAGCTCCTCGCAGACGATGGAAAAAATAAAGTCGTTATGCTCCTCCGGCAGATACAGATACTTCTGCCGGGAGTTGCCGAGTCCCAGGCCCAGCAGTCCGCCGGAGCCGATGGTATACAAGGACTGAACGATCTGATATCCGGTATCCGAGGCGTCTGACCAAGGGTCCAGCCACGCGGTCACGCGGTCCTGCACATAGGAAAACCCAAAATAGCCCACCGCCGCAACGCCTGCTACCAGCGCGAAAGCGATAACGAACCATCTCAGCGGCACGCCCCCCAGCCACAGCATGACGACGCCCAGGGCCAGGATGATAATGATACCGGACATATGCGGCTCCTCATACAGCAAAAAGCATATGACCGCCAGCACCACCCCAAAGGGGATCAGCGACCGCAGGGTGTTCAGCTTTCCCTTGCTTCGGCATATCAGCGCGGCAAAATACAGCACAACAGCGATCTTTGCGACCTCCGAGGGCTGGAAAGTGGTGAAGCCAAGATTTATCCAGCGCTTTGCGCCGTTCACGGTCTCGCCCACCAGCAGCACCAGCGCCAGCAGAATGATGGACACCAGCATGACAACGTCGGAGATGCGGTAAAAGAAGCTCATGGGAAACCGGGACAGGAAGAACATGATCGCCACGCCCAGCAGCGCGAACAGGAACTGCCGGACAAAGTAATAGGTGGCATTGCCTCCCGAGCCGCTGGATACGTCATAGTACGCCCGGGCGTAGCTCGCAGAAAGCACCATGATAACGCCTATGGTCAGCAGCAGGATGGTCAGCAGCGCAAAGGGCAGATCGACCGGACCGCGCTCAATGGAGTCGTCATAGGTATAATCGGCCAGACGTGTATTTTCGTAATGGATGGCGCTGTCTTTTTTGTCAGGCAATGGCTCCCTCCCCTTTCTGTAGATGATGGAACGCTTGAATTGTTTTCCGGTATCAGCTGTACCGGCCGATGCACCCCGCAAAGGATATGACCGCAAAGATCAGAGAGATTGCGGCAAACAGGGCTACGATCTGCTTTTCCGTCCACTTATGGCCACTCCAGCCGCCCATTTCCAAATGGTGGTGGAAGGGAGCCATTTTAAAGATGCGTTTTCCGTGGGTCAGCTTGAAATAGATGACCTGAAGGATATCAGACAGAGCTTCAATGATATATATGATCCCAAGGGTCACCAAAATGAGAGGCATATCCAGCGCGAAGGCCATACCGCAGACGGCTCCGCCCAGGAACAGGCTGCCCGTATCGCCCATAAAGCATTTGGCAGGATAGAAATTATACACCAGGAAGCCAAAAAGTCCCCCGGTCAGACCGGCGGCAAACACCGCCAAAGAACGGAACTGTACTCCCCAGGCAAAGCAGACCGCCGTATAAAAAACGAACACCGGAATCGTCACACTGGCCGCCAGGCCATCCAGCCCGTCCGTCAGGTTCACGGAATTCACCGTACCCACGATGATAAAGGCCGCCAATATAAAATAAAGCCATTCCGGCATGGAAACAGTTACATTCCAGAAGGGGATGTATACAGCCTCCGGCGTCAGGTACCCCTCCAGCCGCAGCAGATACAGCAGGGCGATCGCCACCACGAGCTGCAGGATAAACTTCGCTTTGGCAGAGAGCCCCAGGTTCTGCTTCTTCTTCAGCTTTTCAAAATCATCCAGAAAACCGATAGCCCCATAAAACAGGGAAAACAGCAGCACAAACACAGCGCCCATATCCCCGTCCCGGATAAAGGTAAAGCCCACCGTGAGCGCCACCACCGTCACCGCGATGATAAATATCACGCCGCCCATGGTAGGAGTGCCGGCCTTGGACATATGCCAGGTGGGGCCGTCCTCCCGTATCTCCTGCCCTGCATGTATTTTCCTCAGCCAGGGAACGTATACGCGCCCCAGCAGCACTGCTACGACAAACCCCAGTATCAGGGCTGCGATCAGCCGTGTCGTCATGTGGTCCTCTCCTCACTCTTCTTTAAGTAGTCCGCCACGATCTCCCGCTCATCCATGTGGCGTTTTTCTCCGTTTACTTCCTGATAAGTCTCATAACCCTTTCCCGCCAGGACGATCACATCCCCCGGCTCATGATGTTCAATGGTCCAGCCAATGGCCGCCGGGCGGCTGCTTATGACCTGCCGGGGCGCGTCGGCGGGCATTCCCGCCAGGATATCCCCGATAATTTTATCCGGGTCCTCGGAACGGGGGTTGTCGCTGGTCACGATGGAAAGATCGGCGTTTTCCGCCGCGATACGTCCCATAATGGGGCGCTTTGTGGCATCCCGGTCGCCGCCGCAGCCAAACAGGACCACCAGCCGGCCATCAGATACCTCCCGCATGGTCCTGAGCACCTTTTCCAGAGCATCCGGCGTGTGAGCATAATCGATCACCATGGTAAAATCCGGCGGCGTGGGGACAAGCTCCACCCGGCCCTTCACACCCTTGGCTCTGTTCAGGGAGGCGGCGCAGTCCTTCAGGGGTATCCCCAGCAGCAGTCCGGCGCTGACGGCGGTCAGCGCGTTGCTGACAGAAAATCTGCCCGGGATAGCCAGGCGGACAGGCGCCTGCTCCTCTCCCCTTCTGACAACAAAGGACACGCCTCCGGCGGACAGTGAAACATTTTCAGCAGACAGCTCCGCCTCCGGTCTTCCCTCTGCGGAATAGCCCATCACCGGGCAATCCGCCCGCCGGGCCATGAGCGCCGCCCACGGGTCGTCCAGGTTCACCGCCCCCGCGCCGCACTGAGTAAACAGCCGCGCCTTTGCTTCGGCATAGCCTTCCATGGTGCCGTGAAAGTCCAGATGGTCCTGGGTCAGGTTCGTGAAGATCCCCGCCTGAAAGCGGATGCCCTCCACTCTATCCAGCGCCAGGGCATGGGAGGACACCTCCATCACCGCATACCGGCAGCCCGCCGATACCATCTGGCTCAGCATTCTTTGCAGATCATAGGACTCCGGCGTAGTGCGCTCTGCGGGGATCTCCCGATCGCCTATCCAGTTGGATATGGTCCCGATCAGGCCCACCTTCGCCCCCAGACAGTCCTCCAGCATATGCTTTATCAGGATGGTGGAGGTGGTCTTTCCATTGGTTCCGGTAACGCCGACCATTTGCAGCTTTTCCGCCGACTGTCCGAAGAATGCCGCCGAAACCAGGGCCAGGGCCCTGCGGCTGTCCGGCGTTAGGATATAGGGGATATCCCCCTCCGGCCGGCGCTGGCACAGAACCGCCGCAGCACCCTTCTCTATCGCACTCCGGATGAAGCGGTGTCCATCGCTTTTCAGTCCCTCCACCGCCACGAACAGATCCCCCGGCATGACTCTGCGGGAATCATAGCATATATCCCGGATATCCGCGTCCAGGCTGGCCGAGGCCTCCTGGATCGGAATATCCGCCAAAAGCTCTCCCAGTTTCATAAACTCAGTACCTTCCAAGATTACTGGAATCCGACAGGGTGACCGTTACCACTGTTCCCTCGTCCACCAGCTCGCCGGCCTCCACGCTCTGCTTCACGATGGTGACGGTGCTGCTTTCCAGCAGCGTGCCCTCCGCCTGGATATACAGACCATACCAGCCCATCCGGATGCGGGCCGTCTCATAGTCAAGACCTGTCAGATCAAGCATTTCCACCTGCTCGGTGGACGCCTCCTCCCCGCAGTAGAGGACGATCTCACTTCCGGCCGCCACAGTGGAATTGGCCCGCGGCAGCTGCGCGGTGACAGCGGTGCCATCGCCTACCACCCGGTAATCCAGCCCCAGCTCCTCCAGGGCTGCCTCCGCCTCCGCCACGGTCTTGCCGACCAGACGGGGCACGGTCTTATCCACCAGGGCCTCCTCCTCGTCGGTATACTCCGGCTCCACGCCCAGATAGGGCAGGATATTAGAGAGAATCGTTCCCACAGTAAGCGCCGCCATCTGGCCGCCGGAGACATAGGTCCCGCTGGCAGAGCTCGGGCTTTTCAGCAGCACCAGCACGCACACCTCCGGGTCATCCGCAGGAGCGAAGCCTATAAAGGAAACGATGTATTTTTTCGAGCCGGTGCTGGCCTCATAGGTAACGTCCTCAGAGGTACCTGTTTTGCCGGCCACGCGATAGCCTGCCACATAAGCATTCTTGCCGGTGCCGCTGGAGTTGCCCACCACCTGCTCCAAAATCTCACAGCAGATGGCGCTGGTCTCCTCGCTTATCACCTGACGCACCACAGTAGGATCTGTCTGGCTGATAACGTTGCCGTCAGAGTCCAGGGCCTGGTCCACCACATAGGGCTGCATCAGATAGCCGCCGTTCGCCACAGCGCTGACCGCCGTTATGAGCTGTATAGGCGTAATGGTGAAGGTCTGACCGAAGGACGCCGCCGCCAGCTGGGATTTGTTGTCCTCGTCATAGAAGGTCTCCTCATCCCACCAGATGCTGCTGGCCTCGCCGGGCAGGTCTATGCCGGTGGTATCGAACAGGCCGAAGGCCTCCGCGTATTCATAGAAGGTCTCCGCTCCCACGCTGAGGCCGATATTGACAAAGGCGATGTTGCAGGAATTCATGACCGCCTCGGTCAGCGTTTCCGTTCCGTGACCGCTGGTATTCCAACAGTTCAGTGCTGTCGTGCGGCCCAGCACGCTCATGCTTCCGCCGCAGTAGAAGGTGGTATCGGTCGTGATCGCCCCGGATTCCAGAGCCATGGCCAGAGTAATGATCTTGAAGGTGGAACCAGGCTCATAGGTGTCGGATATGGCCTTATTCCGCCATTGGAGAGACCGGGCCGTGCTGATGATCTCATCCCGTTCTTCCTCCGTCGCCGCCGCATCCGCCTCAGCCTGATCCTCATCGCTGATGGTCAGGTAGTCATTCAAATCGAAGTTACCGATAGACGCCATACCCAGGATGGCCCCGGTGTTCACGTCCATAACGATACCGGCCGCGCCGTCCTCGCACCAGTAGTCCTCCACCGCCTGTTCCAGGGCGGTCTCCAGGTAATACTGCACCGTCTCATCGATGGTCAGGACCAGGCTGTAGCCGTCCTCGGCGTCATAATAATCTTCATAATCGGTGAACATCATGTCCGTTCCGTTGGCGTTGGTCGCCCGAACGATACGTCCGTCTGTGCCGGACAGCAAATCATCGTAGTAATACTCGATACCCGCCAGTCCATAGTCGTCCGAGCCCACATAGCCGATAATATGGCAGGCCAGGCTGCTGTAAGGATAATAGCGTTTGGACGACTCCTCGATCTTGACGCCCATCAGGCCGTATTCCTCCTTGAAGGCCCGCACCTGCTCGGCAATATCGTCGTCCACCTTCCGGGCCACGGTGGTATACCAGGAGGAGGTGTTCTGGGTCAGCTCATATATGTCATCATATTCCAGATCCAGTATCTCCGCCAGGGTGCTGGCAATCAGCTCGGCATCCTCCTCATACATCTCGATCTCCGCCGGGCTTATGTATATATTGCTGGTGGAGGCGCTCATAGCCAGGATATTCATATTGCGGTCGTATATCGTGCCCCGCTGGGCAGAGACCGTCGTTTCCCGGAGCTGCTGCTCCACCGCAGCCGCTTCATATTCGTCATGGTGTACGATCTGTATAATATACAGTCGCACCCCCAATACTATAAACGCAACTATGCCACACACGATCAAAAGAAACAGTGTGCGGCGCAGCATCATACGGTTTGGTGACTTTGGTTCCTTGGCCTTGCGTTTTTTTGACATAGGGGTTCTCCTTTGGTCCGCTCGTGCTCCGTTATCCCTGTACTACCAGTATAATACGCTTGTCAATCAAAAATACCATCAACAAACGCCTGGACAGAGCCTATCAGATCCTCCAGTCCCAGAGAAAACAGATCCGTTTCTTCGCTGGTGACGACCACGGCCTTGTCACCAGCAGACACGCCGGAGAGGTAATATATCTGATCCTCCTGAGGCTCCTGCATACCCAGAACGCTCTCGGCATACTCCTCCACATCCTTCAGATTGAAGGTAGTCTCATACTTCACCGTCAGGTTGGTCTTTTCCGTTTCCAGCTCGGCTATCTGATCCTCCAGATCGGCCGCCGTGTTGGAGAGATCCATCAGCTCTATCTGCGCCAGCATCAGCATCACGCACAGCACCACTACGCACACATAACCCACAACGGCTATCGGCGACACGCGGGTACGCGTCTGGGCCTGCTCTCTTGCCTTTACACTGGTCTTCGTCTTGGCTTTTGTTTTCTGTCCGGGTCTTTCCTTTACCCATTCCTGATCCGCAGGCGCGTCCACGGCCTCGCCGGGATATTCATACTGCTCCTGCCCCGCATAGGCGTTGGGATTTCCGAAATCATAGGCCAGAGTGCCATCTACGGCGCCGGTCACGAAGTTATAGCTTTTGAACGTCTTTATATTTTGCATAACTACACCTTCTCAGCAATGCGCAGGCGGGCGCTTCTGGCCCGCGGGTTTTCTTCTGTCTCTGCTGCGGTGGGAACCACCGGCTTTCGTGTAACGCTTTTGAAGGTCTGGACAAAGCCGCAGGTACACACGGGAAAATCCCGCGGGCAGGTGCAGCCGTTCTCCCTTTTCCGGATAGCCTCCTTTACCAGCCTGTCCTCCAGGGACTGAAAGCTGATGACCAGAAGCCGTCCTCCCGGCGCAAGTCTTTCCTCTGTCTGCTCCAGCATCCGCTCCAGCTCGCCCAGCTCGTCATTGACGGCGATGCGCACAGCCTGGAAGCATCGTTTCGCGGGATGCTGCCGTTCCCGGCGGGCCGAGGCGGGCATCGTGTCCCGTATCAGCGCCGCAAATTCTCCGGTCGTCTCAATGGGCTTCCTCTCCCGGCGTTCGACCACCGCCGCCGCGATGCGCCCGGCGTATCGCTCCTCCCCGTAGCGCCAGAAAATGCTTCTCAGCTCCGTCTCCGGCCAGGTGTTCAGGATATCCCCGGCCGTCAGGGGCATGGACTGATCCATACGCATGTCCAGCGGCGCGTCATGCATATAGGAAAAGCCCCTCTCCGCGTTGTCCAGCTGTGGGGATGACACCCCCAGGTCGAACAGCATCCCGTCCGCCCGGGCAATCCCCTGGCTGTCCATGATCGCTCCCAGATCGCCGAAGCTTCCCTTCACCAGCACTGCCCGCTCACCGAATCTGGCAAGACGGCGGCGGGCATGGTCCAGAGCCGTACTGTCCCGGTCGATGCCAAGGATCTTTCCTGTGGTGAGTCTTTCCAGTATCGCCTCAGAGTGACCTCCAAGGCCCAGCGTTCCGTCCACATATACCCCATCGGGACGGATATTCAGGTATTTCACACATTCCTGCAGAAGAACGCTTCGATGCTCCATCAGAAATCAAGCGCCTCCATAACGGCCGCAATGTTCTCCGGCGAGGCCTCGCCATCCCGAATGGCATCCCACTCGTCGCTGTCCCAGAACTCTGCGTGGTTGTTGCTGCCCAAAACGGTCACGTTTTTTACCAGGCCCGCCCGCTCCCGCAGGTTCTGGGGCAGGAGCACACGTCCCTGAGCATCCAGCTCACACTTGCTGGCAAAGGCATACAGAGGGCGCATGGCCCGCTGCTTCACATAGGGCATGGCGTTCACCTTGTCAGAGAATATCTGCCACTGCTCCGCACTGTAAGCGCAGAGGCACTTATCCATGGACAAGGTCACATAAAACTCCGGGCCGAGCTCATCCCGCAGCCTGGAGGGAATAAAAAGGCGTCCCTTCGCATCAAGAGAATGATGATATTCTCCTGTCATTCGGAACACCTCCCATCCGTTTCATGTGAAATTGAGCCACCATTGTGGGAAAACAAAACATTTTCCCCCACTTCGCCCCACCATGGTTTTTATTATAGGGGGCGGCGGCCTAAATTGCAAGCGAAAATTTCTTGCAAGAACTGGGAATTTTTTCTTCCATTTTTTTACTATTGTTGTCCGTTTTCTCGCCGACCACAACATCTTGTTTCAGCAGGTCATTCTTCCCCCTAACAAAAATCGTCAAAACTCGCCCCCACAGGAAAAAACACCGCTCACGAGCTTATTAATCCGCTTTATTATTTATTTTGAATTATTTTTGCATATACATCCCACCCACTCCCACCTTCGCCCTCCTCGCAAAAATCCCCCGTCATTTTCTGACGGGGGATAAAAAAAGCAGCGCCCTGCCGGACGCTGCCATCTTTATACTCAGTGATATGTATCGTTTTCCATAGGGTATCGCGCAGTATTACTCTTTCTTGGTCTGGCCGCCGGCGGCACTGCGGAACCGGGCGCGGCACTGGCGAATGATCTCCAGGGATTGGGCCATGGACTGCTCTGCCCCGGCCAGGGATTCGTCCAGGTACTCATTGGCGGCGCGGCGGATCTCCCGGGATTTGCTTTCCGCCGTGGCCAGGATCTCCTCCGATTTGGCCTTGGCGGCCCGGACGATCTCCTGCTCATCCACCAGCTTTCTGGCTCTCTCCTCCGCCATCTTGCGGACGGACTCCGCCTCCTTCTTGGCGCTGCGGATGAATTCATCGCGGGCAGAGACCAGGCGCTTCGACTCTGCCATCTCCGCCGGGAGCTGGGCCTTGATCTCCTCGATCAGGTCAAGGGCCTTTTCTCTGTCTACAAGGCATCTGTCGTTGCCAAGAGGCACGCCCCACGCCTCAGAGATCATGGAATACAAAAGCTCGATAAGCTCAAGGACACCTTCGTTTTCGTTCATTTCTCTGTCTGCCTCCTCATTTGTGTTTTCATCAGTACGTCGTCAATGATCTCCATGGGCACCAGCTCGGACAGGTCAGCCCCATAAGCGGCCATTTCCTTGACGACCGTAGAGCTTAAAAAGGTATATTTCTCACTGGCGGTGAGAAACAGGGTCTCCAGGTCAGGGTTCATTTTTTTGTTGACGAGAGCAATTTGAAACTCGTAATCAAAATCGGACACGGCCCGCAGGCCCTTCACGATCACGGGGTTTTCAAACTGCTTGGCGTACTCCACGAGCAGCATATCGGTGGTCGTCACCTCTACGTTGGCATACCGGGCTGTGGCCTTTTTGGCCAGCTCCACCCGCTCCTCCAGGGTGAACAGGGGGGATTTTTCCCGGTTTTTCATAACGCAGACAACGACCTTGTCGAATATCTGTGCGGCACGGCGGATAATATTCAGGTGCCCCAGTGTGATAGGATCGAAGCTGCCCGGATAGATTGCTGTCGCCATGACGTTCCTCTTATATATTTATGATTTTTTATAGGTCGTAAGAGAGATCTTGCCGTAATGGTAGGCCTTTGCCAGCCGGTAGGGCGGCACAGCCTCCGGCATCGGCTCGTTTCGCATACTTTCGACCAGTATTATACCACCATCTGTTAATATGTCAAATCTAAAAATTTCCGATAAAACAGGCTGATACAGCCCCTGATGATAGGGCGGGTCCAGAAGTACGACATCGAATTTGCCGCAGCCGGTAAGATAATCCAGGGCATCCCGCTGTATAACGGTCGCCTGCATCTGACAGATCGACAAATTTTTCCGTACCAGCGCCAGAGAGGCGGGACTGCTGTCCACAAATACGCACTCCGCCGCCCCGCGGCTCAGCGCCTCGATCCCCAGCTGACCCGTTCCGGCGAACAGGTCCAGCACCCGCCGGCCGGCCAGATCAAACTGCAGGATGCTGAAGGCAGCCTCCTTCACCATATCTGTGGTGGGGCGGACGGACATATCCTTCGGCTCCGTCAGCCGCCGGCCCCGGGCTTCGCCTGCGATCACTCTCATGGCTTTTCTTCCTCCTGATGAAAATGGGCGTAGACCGCCCTTGCTGCGGAACGGGGAACAGCCTGAGCCAGCTCCTGCTCCGTGGCCCGGGATATGGCTCTGACGCTCTTGAACCGTTTCAGCAGCGCGGCTCTGCGTTTCGGCCCCACGCCGGATATATCGTCCAGCTGGGAGGCGATCGTCTTTTTCCGCAGGGTACGGTGGTATTCGATGGCAAACCGGTGGGTCTCCTCCTGGATATTTCCCACCAGGGCAAACACGGCAGGACTGCCCGCCAGGCCTATCTCCCGGCCATCCGGCGTAGTCAGCGCCCGGGTGCGGTGGCGGTCATCCTTCACCATGCCAAACACCGGAACGCCCGTAATTCCCTGCTCTGCCATAGCAGCGTATGCGGCCCCCACCTGCCCCACGCCGCCGTCTATCAGCAGCAGATCCGGCAGGGGCATGAATTTTTCGTCCCCCTCCGCGTAGTGGGCCATACGGCGGCCGACAGCCTCGTGCATGCTGGCAAAATCGTCCTGGGTGCGGACCTCCTTCATACGGAAGCGGCGATATTTGCTCTTAGCCGGGCGGCCATCTTCAAACACCACCATAGAGGCCACGATGCCGAAATCCCCGGTGTTGGAAATATCGAAGGACTCGATGCGGCGTATCTCCCCCGCCAGGCCCAGCAGCTTTTGCAGCCATTGCAGGGTCTTGCTGCGGCGCTCCGCCTCGCTCTCGGCCCGGAGGCCCTCATCCTGGGCGTTCCGCTCCGCCGCCTGCACCAGCTCCCGCTTCACCCCCCGCTTGGGGACGGCCAGCTCCACCCTGTGCCCTGCCATCTGGCTCAAAAGCTCGCTCAGCGGCTCTCTGTCCTCCAGCTCCATCGGCAGCAGCACCGTTCGCGGCCACGCTCCCCGGCGGGTATAATACTGCCGGACGAGAGCAGAGACGGCCGCGCCATCCTCCTCCAGCGGCTCCGGCATCAGCTCCGTGTCCTTGCCCGCCAGATCGCCGTTCGCGTAATGCAGGACCACGAAAGCGGTTTTGGCTCCCCGGCGGAAGCCGACGGCGTCCGTATCGGCCCGGGCAGCATTGATCACCGTCTGCTGGTTCGACAGCTCCTTCACCGCCAGCATACGGTCCCGCAGATCGGCGGCCCGCTCAAAGCGAAGCTCCTCCGACGCCTGGAGCATCTGCGCCTCCAGCTCCCGCATCAGCGCCCCGGCGCCGCCGGTCAGGATCTGGACGGCCTGCTCCATCCTCTCCCGGTATTGCGCCTGCCCCGGCTCGCCGCGGCACCAACCCTCGCAGGCGCCCATGTGCCAGTTCAGGCAGGGCCGGTCCTTTCCGATATCCCGGGGAAACCGGCGGGTACAGCCGGGCAGCTTCAGCGCCTTGGCCAGCGCGTCCACAATTCCCTTGCTGACGCTCCGGCCCCCGTAGGGGCCGTAATACTGCGCTCCGTCCGGCTGGATGCGGTTGACGATGGTAAAAGCCGGATATTCCTGGTTCCAGTCCAGGCGCAGGAAGGGGTAGGTCTTGTCATCCCGCAGCAGGATATTATAGTGGGGCTGATGACGCTTTATCAGGCTGTTTTCCAGCACCAGCGCCTCAAACTCCGAACCGGCCACGATCACGGAAAAATCGTCCACATGGCTGACCATGGCCGCCACCTTCGGAAGATGCTCTCCCCGGAAATAGCTGGTCACACGGTTTTTCAGCGCCTTGGCCTTTCCCACATAGATCACCTGGCCGGAGGCGTCCATCATGATATACACCCCCGGCTGAAGGGGCAGCTTATTTGCTTTTTCCCGCAGCTGAGCTATCTTATCCATATGCTCTCCGAACACAAGCAAAGAAGGGTGTGCCGGAACACACCCTTTTAGCTTGTTTTTGATACCATCCCTCGCATGGTTTGTCCACACGGGGGCCGCAGATCACTCAACGAATTCCCTGTCTATCAGATCGGTCAGGGTATCGACTGCCTCCGTCTCATCCACGCCGTCGGCGATGATGCTGATGGTCGTCCCCTTGACGATACCAAGAGACAGAACACCCAGCAGGCTCTTTGCATTCACGCGGCGGTCGTCCTTTTCCACCCAGATGGTGCTTTTAAACTCGTTGGCCTTCTGGATAAAGAAGGTAGCGGGCCTTGCGTGCAGCCCCACCTGGTTGTTGATAGTCACTTCACGATTGATCATAGTGGAACCCCCATTCCTGATATTGCAAACATTTATTACTTATATTCTATCAAAATTCTTCACAGTTCGCAAACCTTTTTTAATGTTTTGGAGGATTGCACAGATGTTACAGTTTTGCGGCGGCTGTTTTATTTCAGTTTCACAACGGTAACGCCCGTCTCGCCCTCTCCATATCGGCCCAGGCGAAAGCTCTTTACCAGCTTATTCCGCCGGAGGAGCTGCTGTACCGCCGCGCGCAGGGCACCGGTCCCCTTTCCATGGATAATGGTGACGGTTTCCAGGCGGGCGGCGCTGGCAGAGTCCAGGTAGCGCTCCACCACCAGTTCCGCCTCGTCCGCCATCATGCCCCGAATGTCCAGCTCCGGAGCCACAGAGGCCCTGCGGAGGGTCTGCCCGCCGCCGGAGGATACCGGCTGTTTTTTCTTCGGAGCGTTCTCCACCAGACGCACCTCTGCCGGAGAGGCTGTTACCTTCATGATGCCCGCCTGAAGATACAAAGTACCGTTGTCGTTGATCTTGATGACCTCCGCCTTCAGCCCGGCAGACAGCAGCTCCACCGTATCCCCTGCCTTGATCGGACGGCTCGGCGCGGCAGGCGCCGGCGTCTCCTGGGGACGACGGAGACGGCTCTCCGCCTCGTTCAGCTTCCGGCGCATATCGGCCCGGGCCT
This sequence comes from Oscillospiraceae bacterium, assembly GCA_021203045.1. GTDB lineage: Bacteria > Bacillota > Clostridia > Oscillospirales > Oscillospiraceae > CAJOIG01. Next base: position 22,461 of record JAJQBY010000108.1, read on the forward strand.
CGTTGATCTTCTGGTGATCTGCGGCCTCGTTCGCCATGGCCCGTTCCCGGTCGATCTCCCGGTATGCCTCGTCCGCCGCGGCACGGGCCTCCTGCAAAATGCGCTCCGCCTCCCGGCGGGCCTTCAGCTCTGCCTTTTCGAGCCGGACCTCCAGCTCCCGGCGGAGAGCATCCGCCTTTTTCGCATCCTCCTCCGCCTGGCGGCGGGCTCTTTCCCGTTCCTCTGTCTGGCGCTCCATGGCCTGGCGCTGCTCCTCCAGCCGCTGGATGGTACGTTCAAAATCCGCCGATTCCGCACTCAGCCGTTGCTTCGCATCCTCGATAATAGTATCCGGCAGTCCCAGGCGGCTGCTGATGGCAAAGGCGTTGGATTTTCCCGGGATACCCACCAGCAGCCGGTAGGTGGGACGCAAGGTCTGCACATCGAACTCGCAGGAGGCATTCATCACCCCCGGCGTATTGGTGGCATATACCTTCAGCTCCGCATAGTGGGTGGTGGCGGCCACCAGGGCGCCGGTCTGGCGCACATATTCCAGGATAGCCACGGCCAGAGCCGCCCCCTCCGTGGGGTCGGTGCCCGCGCCCACCTCATCCAGCAGCACCAGCGTACCAGGGCCGCAGGCCTTCAGGATGGATACGATGGTCACCATATGGCTGGAAAAGGTGGATAGGGACTGCTCGATGGACTGCTCGTCTCCGATATCCGCCAGGATATTCTGCACCACCGGCACGGCGCTGCCGTCCCCCGCCGGGATATGCAGCCCGCATCCGGCCATGGCGCAGAACAGGCCCAGGGTCTTCAGCGTGACCGTTTTGCCCCCTGTATTGGGGCCGGTAATGACCATGGCGTCATATTCCGCCCCGCCCAGGGACACATCGATAGGCACCGCCTCTCCCTTGGGCAGCAGGGGGTGGCGGGCTTTTTTCAGGACGATCTCGTTTTCCGTCAGGATGGGCTCCCCGCAGTTGAGCTGGTAGCTCAGCTCCGCCTTGGCGAAGATCAGGTCAAGCTCGGTAAGGATGGTATAATCCAGATCGATGCTCCCACGGGCGGCGGCGCAGTCCGCGCTCAGCTCCATCAGAATTCGCTCGATTTCCGCCTTCTCTCTGGCCGCCAGCTCCCGGAGCTCATTGTTTGCCTTCACCACCCCCATCGGCTCCACGAAAAGCGTGGCCCCGCTGGAGCTGACATCATGGACAAGGCCCGGCAGCTCACCCTTTTTCTCCGCCCGCACGGGGACAACATAGCGTCCGTTCCGCTGGGTGATGATGGCCTCCTGCAGGACCTTTGAATAGGACGGGGAGGATATGATCCGCTGCAGATTGTCCCGCACCCGGGCGGAGGCGGCCCGCATCTTCCGGCGGATATCCCCCAGCTCCTGACTCGCTCCATCGGCGATCTCCTCCTCTCCGGTGATGGACTGGGTGATCTTATCCTCCAAAAAGCGATTGGGTGAGATGGCAAAAAACAGCCGCTTCAGGCACCCGCACTCCCCCCGGCCGGAGGCATAGGAGGAGGCGGCCCGGGCACAGAACAGAACCCCTGCAATATCCAACAGCTCCCTGGTATTCAGCATCCCGCCCATATCCGCGCGGGCCAGAGAGGGCCGCACGTCCTTCAGGCCGGAGAAGGAGGGGCTTCCCTTCGTCTCCATCATGGTCTTGGCATCCGTTGTCTCCGCAAGGCGTTCCTTCACCTGGCGGGCATCGCCGGCGGGCCGCAGGCGGCGGGCCGCCTCCTTCGCCCCCTCCGACGCGGCTTTGGATGCCAGCAGCTCCAGAACCGCCGGCAGCTCAATGGTCTGCAATGATTTTTCGTATAGATCCATAGCTACCTCACACTTTTCCAGTATTCCAGCGAGTCGAAATCCCTGTCCAGCTGGCAGCGGACCAGCTGCTCACAGGCACGGCACAGGCGTTTTTCCGAATCCTCCGGGATGGCAAAGGAAAATTCCTTCCGGGCCGCCGCCCCCACGATATGCCGCATAGCGGCCAGAGACGCATCATCCAGCGGCGCCGCCCCGCCGGAAACGGCGCTGCCGCAGGCCCGGCAGTGCACCATCCCCGCCGCAGGGGAGAACACCGGCTCGGTTATATCCACCCGGCCGCACACGCCGCAGGCGGACACCTCCGGCTGAAACCCCTCCAGGCTCATGAGCCGCAGCTCCATCACCGCCTTGACATGCTCCGGCCCATATATCCCGCGGCTCAGAGCATAAAGGCTGTTCAACGCCAGGGACAGGACAGCCCCCGCCGGGGCCTCCTCCTGGCACACCGTATCCAGAAGCTGCGCAAAATAAGCGCCCAGGGCCAGCTGGGCTATATCCTCCCGCAGGCCCAGAAACTGATCGATGGTCGTTCCCTCGTTGGCCGACCACCGCCCCCGGTTCCCAAACAGGGTGAATTCCGAATAGCACAGGGCCTGACTGGCCGCTCCCAGACGGCTGCCCTTGCGCAGCGCGCCCCTGGCCTTTACCGTCATCTTGCCGTGCTCGGCTGTCAGGAGAGTCAGGATAAGATCCGCTTCCTTGTATTTCGCCTGGCGCAGCACCAGGCCCTTGATCGTCTCGAACATATGTACCGCCTCGGCCTCAACGGGACGATGTGTGCCGGTACAGCATCCAGCACACAGGGTCCCCTGTCTCCAAAAAAAGCTGCCATAATAGCTCGGCTTTCAAAATGAATCACCCCGCTGGGATTAGTATGCCACGGCGGGGTGGAGTTGATTACTCGTCTGTAAAGCCAAAATTATGCAGCAGCGCGTCGCTGTCCCGCCAGTTTTCTTTCACCTTCACCCAGGTCTGCAAAAATACCTTTGTGCCCATGAACGCCTCTATATCCTGCCGGGCGGCGGTGCCGATCTGCTTGAGCATGGCTCCCCGCTTGCCGATGATAATGCCCTTATGGGATTTTTTCTCGCAGTATATGGTCACGTCCATATCGATGATGCCGTCGTCCCGCTCGGAGAATTTCGTCACCACCACTGCCGTACCGTGTGGTATCTCATCGTCCAAGGCCAGCAGCAGCTTTTCCCGCACGATCTCCGCGCATATCTGCTTTTCCGGCTGATCGGAAATGACATCGTCCGGGAACAGGGGCGGCCCCTCCAGTGCAAATTTATCCAGCTCCTGTAGTAGCTCGTCCACGCCCTCCCCGGTCTTGGCGCTGATGGGGACGATGGCATCGAAATCGAAGGCCTGGCTATACAGACTGATGACCGGCAGAAGGTTTTTCTTGTCCTGTACCGTATCCGCCTTATTGATGGCCAGCACCACAGGCGCTCCCGTTTCCTTCAGGCGCTCCATAAGGCCCCGCTCCTGGGGGCCGATGGAGGCCGCAGGCTCCACGAGCATGGCCACCGCGTCCACGTCCGCCACGCTCTGGCGGACAACGTTGTCCATATAGGTCCCCAGCTTTGTCCGGGCCTTATGAAAGCCCGGGGTATCCGCAAAGACGAACTGGGTGTCTCCCCGGCTGGTGACTGCCAGGATGCGGGTACGGGTGGTCTGGGGCTTTGGGGAGACGATGGCAATCTTCTCTCCCACCAGGGTATTCGTCAGGGTGGACTTGCCCACGTTGGGCCGTCCGGCAATGGTTATCATGGCTGTTTTTGTAGTCATAGCGTTCTCCTGTGTCAGCTTTCTGTCTGTATGCCTTCCGGCTCCAAGCGGGCCATAATGAGCTTTTCCCGGCCCCGCATTTCCTTTTTCATCGGCCCCTCGTCCACATGGTCATAGCCCAGCAGGTGCAGGACGCTGTGGACGGTGAGATAGCTTATCTCATGGGCCGCACCGTGGCCGAACTCCGCGCCCTGGGCCTCCGCCTGGGGGATGTTCAGCACCATATCTCCCAGCAGCAGACGGCCCGTTTTCATATCCATATCCCCCATGGGAAAGGACAGCACATCCGTGGGCCTGTCCACCTGGCGAAACTCGGCGTTGATAAGGCGGATGCCCTCCCCATCCGTCAGCAGGACGGACAGCTCGCAGGGCTGGGTGACGCCCTCCTCCACTAAAACGGTCACGGCGGCCTTTTTGATGCGTCGCCGCAGGGCCAGGGGGCATTTCTGGCCGTTTTCACACCGCAGTCGCAGCTTCAGCTTTTTCATCATGTGCGCCTCTGCTCGTCCCGGCGGATGGGCTGGGGCTTATATTTCTTCACCGGCGGCGCGGGAGGCATGGATTTTTCGTGCTTTTCATAGGCCGCTATGATGCGCTGCACGATGACATGACGCACCACATCCGCCCCGGAAAGGCGGCAGATGGCGATATCCTCTACCCCGTCCAACACCTTCATGGCCTCCTTCAGGCCGGAGATCTTGTCCGCCGGAAGGTCTATCTGGGTCACGTCTCCGGTGATCACCGCCGTAGAGCCGAAGCCCAGGCGGGTCAGGAACATCTTCATCTGCTCCCGGCTGGTGTTCTGGGCCTCGTCCAGGATGATGAAGCTGTCGTCCAGCGTCCGGCCCCGCATATAGGCCAGAGGCGCCACCTCGATATCGCCCCGCTCCATGTATTTATTGAATGTCTCCGCGCCCAGCATCTCAAAAAGCGCATCGTACAGCGGCCGCAGATAGGGGTCCACCTTGCTTTGCAGATCTCCCGGCAGAAAGCCCAGCCGCTCCCCTGCCTCCACCGCCGGGCGGGTCAGAACGATGCGGTTCACCTTTTTCTCCCGAAAGGCTGCCACGGCGCAGGCCACGGCAAGATAGGTCTTGCCCGTGCCGGCAGGGCCGATGCCCAGGGTCACGGTATTTTTCTTGATGGCATCCACATAGTTGGTCTGGCCGATGGTCTTCGGCTTCACCGGCCGGCCCTTGGCGGTGACGCACACCACGCCTCTCGCCAGATCGCCAATGCGGCTCTCCTGGCCGGACTGCACCAGCTTTATGATATAACGCACGTTCTGCGCGTCAATGGCCTCGCCTCTGGCTGCCAGGGACAGCAGGCCCTCGATGGCCTTTTCCGCGTACATGACGCTTTCCGCCTCACCGCTTATTTTCAGCTGATCGTCCCGGTTGGCGATGGTAACGGCCAGCTCCGTCTCTATGATACGCAGATTCTGGTCAAAGGAGCCAAAAACGCTGATGACGTTCTCCATTCGGTCTATCTGCATGGTTTTCTCTATCATGGCTCTGCTTCCTCGATCGTAACTAGTTTTTCCTGTATCTCCAGAATTTCCTCCGCTGTCATGGGCACCGCCTGGGCGATCTGCTCCTGGCATTCGGCAAAGAGCGTGACGTACAGCACGCCGTCCCCGCCGGATGCGGTGAACCGGGCAGAGAGAATCTCCCCCTCCGGTCCGATCTCCCCGGCCAGCGCCGTCGTCAGCGCGGCCTCCAGCTCCTCCCGCAGCTCCAAAGCCTCTACGCTCTGGGTCGTATAGGGGGAATACACCGTTTTCTCCACCGTCAGCGGCAGCGTGAACAGGCCGCCGACAGAGAGGGTATATTCCTCTATGATTTTATCACAATCCGCGGGGCAAATACTACTGCCTTTGTAAAAATTTATGCGTGTTTTTCCCAAAATCAGCGCCCATCGCGCCGTTTGCGTCTCCAGTGAGGTCTTTTCATCCACGTTTACAGGCGCCTCGATGGTCATTTCATACCAGGTGCGGGCCGTGACGGAGCCAATGGCCCGCGTAAGCCCCTGTATCGTACCGTAGCGTCCGGTGGCGTATCCTGCCACCAGCACCTCTCCGGCCAGAACGGTGCGGTTTTCCTCCGTCAGGGCCGTGCCCCGCAGGGCCAACACCTCCGTCACCAGCCCCGCCTTCACGGCCACCAGGTTCACATATTCTCCCTCGTCCACCGGCTCTATATAGGTCCGCTTTTCCCGGACGATCACCTCGGCGTGGCTGCCCCGGATGGTTACGGTCATCCAGCGGATGTCCGGCAGCTTTAGGATCATGCTGTTCCGCACCTGGTCCTGAGACATGGCCGGCCAAAAGCTGCCGATATCCACCCCGCACTCTGCCAGCGCCTGCCGGATAACACCCTCCGGGATGGTCTCATTGCCGCTGATCCGGATATCCCATACGAAAGCACCGCTGACGAACAGCAGGCCCAGCAGAAACGCGAGGCATACCACCAGGGCCACGCGGTGCCGCAGCTTTCTGAATACCGCCGGCAGCCCATGATATCGGACCACCCTCACCTCACAGCCGATGGACGCACCAAGGGCCGGAACCAGCTTCGCCGCCCGCCACGGTATCTCCGCTGTCAGGGAAAACTCTTTCGGCGGCGACGCGCCCCAAAAGGCGATGCCGCGCTCCGCCAGGGCGCACAGCAGCTTTTCCGGCCGGGCGCCGGAGGCCTCCACCGTCGCCCAGCCGGCGACGTACCGCGCATAGTTTCTTTTCATTCTATTTCCACCGCCCACAGCCGTCCGGAGACTACCATCTCATCCTTATCCATGGCTACCAGGCCAAGATTCTCCCCTTTTATCAGAATGCGGCAGCCTCTCCCTGCCGCCGCGATCCTGTCGTCGGCGTATTCCAGCAGCCCCCTGTGTCCCTCGATCAGCACCCGTGTTCCGCCGGAGATCGTGACCCGCGGCGCGCCGGATACGGACTCAGCCGGGATATCCATCTGCCGGAGCATACGATGCAGCAGCTTATCCGCCATAAAACATCACCCGAAACAATCTATGCGGATGCGGTTCAAAAAAGGACTGGACAATCATACACTGAGATCATGAAACGATTTTTAAGACATCTGCCGGTATTGACCGTGCTGGCCCTGTTCGGGGCTCTGATGCTTTGCAGCGGACAGGCGGCGGAGGGCGCCAGAAAGGGCCTTTCCGTATGCGCCGCCACCCTTATCCCCTCCCTGCTGCCCTTTTTCGTATTGGCCGATATACTGGCCGCCATGGGGCTGCCGGAGCTTTTGGGGCATATGGCCGGCGGGGTCATGGAAGGGCTGTTCCGCATCTCCCCCGCCGGAGCGCAGGCGTTTTTCCTCGGTCTGTCCGGAGGCTACCCGCTGGGCGCTTCTGTGGTGGCGGAGCTGCGCCGTTCCGGGCGCATAACGAAGCGGGAGGGCGAACGGCTCCTGGCCTTCTGCAATAACTCCGGCCCCGCCTTCATCATCGGCGCGGCAGGCGGTATTTTTCAAAGCCCCGGAGCCGGACTTCTGCTGTACGTCTCTCATGTAATGGCCGCCGTCACCGTGGGCGTTCTGTTCCGGGGCAAAAGGGAGGACGCCCCCACAGCCGCACCGGCCGACGCCCCGGCTCCCCTTTCCTTTTCCGCCGCCTTTCCGGCGGCCGTGGTCAAGGCGATCGGCTCCACCATGACTGTATGCGGCTATGTGGTGCTGTTCTCCGCACTGCTGGAGCTGATGACGCCCCTGGCCCTTCTGCCGCCCCTTCTCCGGGCCGCCGTCACCGGATTTCTGGAGCTAGGCAGCGGCGTGGCAGCCCTGGCGGGGCTATCCCCTACCCCGGGCGTGCTGGCCGTCGTCTCTCTCATGCTGGGCTGGGGCGGGGTCAGCGTCCACTGCCAGACGCTGGGCGTTCTGGACGGAACGGATATAAGCTGCGCCCGGCACCTTCTGGGCCGGGCGCTGTGCGGTCTTTTCGCCGCAGGATATACGTTTTTTCTGGCACATTTTCTGTGAGCTTATTCACTCACCGTATAGGGGAAATCCAGGGCCACGCCGCCATTGGCGATGTCATAGTCCTCCCCAAGCAGGGTCTGAAGGTCGCTGACGCCGGTCAGGATAGCCTGATAGGTCTCCTCCGATACGGCATCCGACGCCCCCGCCTCATAGTCCTCTATGGCGCTGTAGGCGTCCAGAAGGCGGTATTTATATTCCGGATCAGTATAGTCGCTGTAGTCATCCGTATCCAGCATGAACAGCGGATAATAGCTGACGCCGCTGACCCATACCTCTCCGGTGTCCACATCCTGGCTGATCTCGATGCGGGCCGTGGCGGAGAGATTCGTATAGTTGTCATTAAAGCAGCTCATCAGGTTGGACAAGCTATAGCATATGACACAGTTGGCGTTGCCGTCCTCCCGCGCCACCGTGCGCACCTCGATGGGCTGAGGGGCCTTCACGCCGCCGCCGATGATGATGTCCACCCCGTTTTCACAAAGGTAGTCCACCACCTCCGTCTGATTGTCACGAGGGACGGTATAATACTGGGTATTGTCCCACCAGTACAGGAAGCAGACCACGATGTCCGCGCCGGCCTCCTTCACAGCGGCAATATCCGCATCGATCTGGTCATAGTCCACCGTCTCCTGATTGGTCATATAATCCGTCGTCATCAGATTTATGCACCAGCTGTTGTCGGCTACGGAGACGCCTCCGGTGCCGTATGTATAGCTGAGAAAGGCCACCTGGATATCGCCCACGTTCGCCACCAGAAGACCGGTGCTGATCTCGTTGTTGTAGGCGCCTATGACGCCCATGCCCGTATCCTTCAGAAGTGAAACCGTTTCCGAAAGGCCGTCCAGCCCGTCGTCCAGGATATGATCCGTGGCCGCATTCACCAGGGAAAAGCCTGCGCTGACGATAGCATCCGCCATCGCCGCGTTCATCCGATAGCCCTCATAATCCGTTCCGGACGACAGGGTGCCCACCAGGGTGCAGGCCGCAAGATCCGCCCCCTCCAGGGAGACGGACACGCCGGCCAGCTCGTCCGTGTAATCGTATACGGTCGTATCCCCGTCCGACTCAGCCGCATCCGTGGTCAGGCCGGCCTGTCCCACAATATCCCCGGCAAAGGCCAGGGTGACGGTCTCTGTTGTACGGGAAGGCGTCGCCGTCGGCGTAGGGGTCTCCGTCGGCGCAGGAGTGGGAGTGACAGCAGCCGCGGCTTCCGCAGCAGCGATCTCCGCCATCTGCTCAGTGTTCGCCTGATAATTGAAAAAGATCAGCACGCCCAGGCCGACAGCCAGAAAGACCATCAGCACATAGAGCAGGCCTGTTATGAATCCGTTTCGCCTCATGGCTCACCTCAGCTCGCCGATGGCCCGGGCCAGATAGTCCAGGCTGTCCGTCTCATAGCCGCCCAGCTTTCCCTCGCTGGCCGCGCGGCGCAGCGCAGCGTCATAGGGCATAGAGGCCACGACCGGAATGGTCCGGCAGGACGCAGGCAGCTCCATATCCTCCTCGGCAAAATTCTCTACGATGCCCATGACCGGGACCCGGAGCATATCCGCCAGGTTGATAGCCCGCCGCAGCGCACCGGAGGATACCTCTCCCGGCTCCGCCACCGCCAGCGCGTAATCCAGTGGCATGGTGGTATAATACTCCAGAGGAACATCTCCCGCGCCGGAGGGCATATCGATCAGCAGCACGTCCAGGTTCTCGGGCCAATTCGTATCCTTCAGCAGCCAAACAGCCAGCTTTGCGATATCCTTCCCCGGCCATAACACCGGCTCCAGCGGGTCCTCCGAGATAAGGCCCATGCTCACCACGCCGAATCCAGCAGGTCCCTCTACCGGGGCCAGCTCCGGCATATCTCCCAGGACCGGCTCCTTCATACCAAGGAGAGATGGCACCGTGGGGCAGGCCACGTCCGCATCCAGCACGGCCACGGATATTCCCTGCTTCAGAAGGGCCTTCGCCAGCAGAACAGACACTACGCTCTTGCCGGTGCCGCCCTTGCCGCCGGTGATAACAATGACCACCTTCGCCGGCTTTTTCACCTTGGCCCCGCATTCCTGAGAGCAGGTGGAGCAGTCATGCTCACAGGCCTGAAGCTGCTCCAGATACGCCTGCTGTTCCTCCGGGGTCATATTTTTGATTCTTTCAAGCTCATCCATAATGCTTCTCCATCGAAGATCGTTCTCTATAGTATGCCGCGCAGCAGCCGGTTTACAAGCCGCCGCGCAGCTGGAATTATTTTACTCCAAGTCCCGAAAAAATGGAAGTCCTCTGAGAAAATACCCTTACAGCGCCAGGTACCGGACCAGGATAGCGCAGACCTCCGCGCGGGTAGCGGCGTTGGCGGGGCGCAGGGTATTGTCCGCGCTGTAGCCCTGGATAATGCCCTTCTCCACCGCCCAGATCATGGCGTTCCGGGCATAGGACTGCACGGCGTCTCCATCACTGTAGGCGCTCAGGTCCCCGCTGACGGAGGGGCTGCCGGCCAGACGGTACAGCATGGTGACAAGATCCTGCCGGGTGATGGAATTATCCGGCGCGAAGGAGGTCTCGCTGACGCCCTGGACGACGCCGTTTTCCGCCGCCCATGTGACCGCATCTATATAATAATCCTGGGTCAGATCGGTAAAGGACACAGTCCCGGAGGTCGTCGGCTCGCCCTTCATCCGATAGATCATGGTAACGGCCTGGGCGCGGGTGGCTGTGTTATTGGGGCAGAAGGTGGTGGAGGTGACGCCCTTTACCACGCCCGCATCATACGCCTCCATCACAACGCTGTAATACCAGTCGTCCTCGTCTACATCCGTAAAGGGATTGCTCGTTTCCGTACCGGAGCTCCCCGAGCCGGAGGAGGACGATGATGACGAATTGGGCTTGAACCAGAAATCCAGGTCCACCAGCGTGGAAATACCGCTTACCGCCCCGGCAGAGGAGCACTGCCAGTATTCATAGTCCCCGGAATAGGTGGTCTGCGTTGTGTAGTTAGCAAGCCAGATCCGTCCCAGCTGACTGGCGTCGATCTTGCTGGAAAACATATAGGGGTTCGCATAGACCATGCTGTCATAGCCCGCCGATTCCACTTCATCGCAGAAGGCGTTGCACACGTCCGTAGCCTCCTGCTTGGTCAGATCGGCCTCATAGAGCCGGCCTGCATAGCCGCTGCTGTTGGAATAATATTCAAAATCCAAAACCAGTGGGAGCGTGATATCATATCCTGACACCAGATTTATCAGATACTGCGCCTCCTCCCTGGCCTCCTCCTCCGTGGTGGCCTGGGAATATATGTATACACCTACCTCCAATCCGGCCGCCAGCGCTCCGGTGATATTGGTCACGAAGCTGCTGTCCGTGCTCAGGATGCCGGTGGAGACGCCTCTGTAGCCGCCGCGGATGATGACGAATTGGATACCGCCCGCCGCCACGGCCTCCCAGTCGATCGTTCCCTGGAAGACGGATACATCGATGCCAAGATAGAGCGTTTCATCGTTCAGGGTGCGGGTGATAAAATCGTCATGGGTATAGCCGCTGACCGCTGTCAGCGAGAAGGCCGAGGCGTAGGGATCGGCATGATTCATCACCCAATACTGAGGATCGTCCACCGACGGATCGGCGGGCCCGGCCTCCTGGGCCTCCCCGTCTTCTTCCTCCGTCTGCTCCTCCTCGTTCTCCGCGCTGTCCTGGGTAGCCTCTGTATCTGCTTCTGCTTCCCCGGTATCCTCTGCATCGCCGGAGGCATCCGCAGCTTCCGCTTCGGTCTCTCCCTCAGCGACAGGCATAGGTGGTTCCACCGCCAGGGAGGGTATCACAAGAATCCCCGCCATCAGCGCAAGGCACAGAATCAGGCAGATCATTTGTTTCATTCTGTACACATCCTTAACAAGCATGGATTGTAACCTTTTAGCAAAGAAGGTAACAAAAGTTACAAACAGTATAGCATACTTTACCTTCCTGCGCAATAGTTTTTATCCGGGTGAATATACAATGTAAGTGCAACAGTCAAAAAGACGAAAAAGAATGACTC
>JAJQBY010000076.1 GCA_021203045.1 Oscillospiraceae bacterium
GGGTGGGGGTGGCAAAGTGCTGGTTGCCCCAGCCGCCCCGGCCGCCCCGGGCCAGAACGAAGCTGTCCGCAGCGGACATATCCTGCATCACTGCGCCGGTCTCCTTGTCCTTTATCAGGGTGCCCCTCGGCACCCGGAGAATCACGTCTGTGCCGTCCTTGCCGGAGCAGCGCTTGCCCTGGCCGGGCATGCCGTTTCCGGCGGTGAATTTCCGCTTATAGCGGAAGTCCATCAGGGTGGACATGGAGGGATCGACCTTGACGATGATATCTCCGCCCCGGCCCCCGTCTCCGCCGTCAGGTCCGCCGGAGGCCACATATTTTTCCCGGTGAAAGGCTACGGCGCCGCCGCCGCCGTCTCCGGCCTTTACGGTTATGGTCACTTTATCTACAAACATCGGTCATCACCATACAAAAGAAAAGAGGCGGTCTGTAAAACCGCCCCTTGTTGTTTAAAAATTACTGCTGAACCTCGTAAACGGAGACCTTTTTGCGGTCAGCGCCCATACGCTCATAACGAACGATGCCGTCCGCCTTGGCGTAAAGCGTGTCGTCGCCGCCGATGCCCACGTTGGTGCCGGGGTGGATCTTTGTGCCGCGCTGGCGCACCAGGATGTTGCCGGCCAGGACAAACTGACCGTCCGCCCGCTTCGCGCCCAGGCGTTTGGAATTACTGTCGCGCCCGTTTTTGGTGGAGCCGCCGCCCTTTTTATGTGCCATGATTTAGTACCTCCTGATGTCAGCCGATGAAGCCGATCTCAACCTTGGTGTAAGGCTGACGATGGCCCTTGGTGTTGCGATAGCCCTTTTTGGGCTTCATTTTGTAGACCCGGATCTTCTTGCCCCGGCCCTGCTTCACGACGGTGCCGGAGACGGACGCGCCCTGGATATAGGGAGCGCCGAAGGTGCTGTCCTCCTCGTCGATGAGGGCCAGGACCTTGTCGAACTTGATGGCGGAGCCTTCCTCGGCCTCCAGCTTCTCGACAAAGATCACGTCGCCCTCGGCCACGCGGTACTGTTTGCCGCCGGTCTCGATGATTGCGTGTTTCATTGTGGTTGCAATATTCCTTCCTTTCGGGCTCGCTGTCCCGGGGGCGGCCGCAGGCCGACTTCATAAAACCCCTTTCAAAGCGGCTGAAATATAATACCACACACATGGATTTATGTCAAATCATTTTTTCGCAGAAACGGAAGGCCTCCGGCCCGAAAGGGTACCGGAGGCTCTCGCTGTGGGCCGGGCGACTGGCTTATACCATTTCCGCCAGGTCGTTCATACAGGCCTGACAGATATTTTTTCCCTTGTAGCTGACGATACCCTTCGTGCTGGCGCAGAAAACACAGGAGACCTGATGCTTTTTGAGCATGATGGTATCGTCCGAGACGAAAATCTCCAATGCGTCCTTTTCTGCAATATCCAGTGTCCGGCGTAGCTCAATGGGGAGGACGATGCGGCCAAGCTCGTCTACCCTTCGCACGATGCCTGTTGACTTCAAGATTTTTCCCGCCCTTTCTGTTGTTATTGCTTTTACTTATTTAAATTATAATACAGTATTATTGATAAAAAGTCAACGGGAAAACTGAACAAAAATCTGATTTTTTGGATGTTTTTTGGATATTCGCCCGAAATTTAAGTGTCAGGGCGTTGCGATTCACTTTGGGAAAAAACTGAAAATTATGGGGATTTGTGCATTTCTAAACATTTATGCCCGGTTCAGGCCGGCTGAACAGGGAAAACCTCCTGCAGCGGAGAGGACCGGTGCATAGACGGCGCTCCCCTCCACACCGCTGGGCGCAGAGGGGAGCATGATAGGTGTTATTCTTCGCGCAGATGCGGCGGTCAGCCGTCATGCTCCAAAACGCCGATATTATCAGGCGTCAGAATGATGGGAGCGAATTTGCCGGGGTTCTTCCTGCGATAGACATTGGCGGCGATCAGCACGATGACGCCGATGGCGAAATATGCCACCAGAGACATCCAGCCGGCAAAATCCAGGGACAGGGAGGAGGCGATAACGACCCAGATGGAGACGGCCATGCCGATGACCATCAGAACAGGTCCGCCGGGGGTCTTATAGGGGCGGTCCCACTCCGGGTGCTTGCGGCGAAGGAGTAGCGCATCCAGGCAGACCATGAAGTATACAAGACCTGCGGCGATGCAGGACACCGCGTAGATGTACTGGACCCAGTTGCTGGCTGAGAAGATGCAGAAGAAAACGGTGAAGACAAGCACCACCAGGTTCGCAATATAGGGCTGGCCGTATTTGTTCACCTTTTTGAAGATGCCGGGCAGCATATTCAGCTGCGCGGAGCCGTACAGCACGCGGGCGGAGGAGGTCCAGAAGCCCATGAAGGTGGTCAGGCCGTGCAGGGAGCCGGCGATCAGGGCGGCCCAGGCGAACAGCATGGGCAGGCCCAGGGCGCGGATAAGCTCCGGCTCCGGCATAGTCATTTCCGCCAGCTCGTTCCAGGGGGCCATGCCGCCGATGGCGATGACCACGATGGCGTAAAGCACCGCCGGGATGAACAGCGCTGCGATGATGACCTTCCACATTTTCTTGGCGGGGAAGGTGGTCTCCTCTATCATGGTGGGGGTCATCTCAAAGCCGATATACTTGATGGTGAGAACGCCGGAGGCCAGGAACACGCCGTATCCGCCGTTGGGGAACCATCCGCCGTTCCCGAGCAGATTCTCCGTGCTCCAGTTGGAGGAGGTGAAAAACAGGACGACGATGCACAGGGAGATGCCGATCATGGCATAGAAGAAGATGGTGCTGAGCTTGCCGGAGATGGATATGTTGAAATTCGACAGAATGTACCAGAGCACGCAGATGGCGATGGCGATGAGCATAGTCTGCATGGTGGTGAATTCGATGAAGAAGCCCAGGGCTGTCGTCAGGATGAAGGCGCATATGGGAGGCTCCACGATCTGTATCAGGAACATGAGCCACTGGACGCACCAGGCCAGATTGTGGTTGGTGGCGTTGGCTGTCCAGACGGCGACCGAGGAGGAGAAGGGCAGCATGGCCACCATCTCCGCGAAGGACAGGCCGACAGGGATCAGCAAAACGGCCAGCGCCAGGAAGATGAAAGCGGCGCCCGGGCCGGTGAGGGAGTACCAGTAGGGGCTCTCGGCCAGCCATCCGCCGATCACGGCGCCGGCAGCGATAGCGATCATGGACATCATGCCAAGGCTCTTTTTCAGATGGTTGTTTGATTTGTCAGACATGAGTTGCAGCTCCTTTTTATTTTTTCATGGGTAGAAGATTATCAGTCGCCCACCCGCTTGAACACCGCCGGGTCTACGGTGGGCTCGATCTGCAGGGTGAAGCCGTCGATCTTTCCGGTGAAGGGGCCGATGAAAAAGCTCATGGGGGCGGTGAGGACGGTGGTGTCCTCCTTGATGCGGATGGCCCGGAACACGTCGTAATGCCAGTGCTCCATGGGCACCAGCATATCCTTGAAGTGGAGGACGGGCTTGCCATCGTGCAGGCGCACCTGATAGGTGCCGTATCCGGGATGGGCGTAAGCGCCGGTATAGTCCTCCAGAGGATGACTGGTGGAGGTGCCGGGGACGGGGCCCGGCTTATCCTTGAACAGATCCACATCCCAGTGATAATAGAAGGCGTCGTACTTTTTGTTCCACGGATGGAACCGGGCGGGCCAGTCTATAGGCGTATCGCCCAGCAGACGGTCGAACACGGTGTAGCAGGAGGTCATCAGGAGGGGCATATTCAAAGGCTTATGGGCGTTCATAGCCAGCATGATGCAGATGTTTTCGTCCGGCAGGAAGCCCTCCAGCGTGCAGAAGCCCTCGATCTCGCCGGTGTGCCACACAAACTTGCGGCCCCGGTAATACTGGATGAACCACGCCATGCCATAGCTCCCGTCCGGCTCGATCTCCGGGAACCGCCAGGGGAACATATGCATGGGGGCCTGGGGGTGGTGCATCTCGATCATGTTTTTCTCAGAGACCAGGCGCTTGCCGTTATATACACCGTTATTGAGGTGTAGCGTGAGCCACTTGAACATATCCTCTATGTTGGTGACAACGCCGCAGGCTCCGCCGGCCACGTCCATCTCCCAGGGCTCCACGGGCGTAAGGCCTTTTCCATCCTCCCAATTCCAATAGCCCTGGGCATGGTTCGGCTGGGCGTACATCTGTTTTGCGGACAGCATGCTGGATGTCATGCCCAGAGGCTCGAAGATGCGGGTCTCGATCAGCTTCTCCCAGCTCTGCCCGGTGACGACCTCGGCCACAGCCCCTATGGCGGAGTAGATGGTGTTGTTATACTGCGTGACGGTCCGGAAGGGGGCGTTGGGCTTAAGGTAGCGCAGACGCATGAGAAGGTCCTTTTTCGTGATGCCCGGGTCGGGCCACATGGCCTCATGGGGCGCAAGCCCTGTCCGATGGGTGAGCATGTCCCGCAGGGTCATATCCCTGGTGGCAAACTCATCGTACATGGCGAAATCCGGGATATATTCCCGCAGGGGCCGGTCATAATCCAGAATCCCATCGTCCACCAGCATGGCGATCAGGCAGGAGTTGAAGGATTTGGAGCAGGAGGCAATGCCGTAAAGGGTCTTTTCATCGGCCGGGAGCTTCTTTTCTATGTCCCGGTAGCCATAGCCGCCCTTGGCCAGAACCTGGCCGTCCCGCATGACGCCGTAGCTGAAGCCGGGGACGCCCCAGAAGCGCATTTCCTCCGGCAGAAAATCAAACAGATCGCTGTGATCCATAGTATGTTCCTCCCTGACCGGTCACTCTGCCCCGAGAGCTTCCAGGAGCTCGTCGGTGGTGATAACGTGACAGTAGATGTTATTGAGTATCTCCAGCTCGTTTTCCTGGATCTGGGCGGTGGCGGCGCGGCAGGCGTCCTCAATCAACCAGACCTTGAAGCTCTCGTCGGCCAGACTGCGGACCGTACCGGAGACGCACTGATCAGTGAGCACGCCGGTGACTACCACCGTGTCGATGCCCATGTTGAACAGAGTCAGCCGGAGATTGGAGCCGGTGAGCGCGCTGTCTGTGGTCTTGGTGATGACGATCTCATCCTCCTGCGGCGCAAGGGCCGGCACGATCTCCGCCAGGGGATCGCCGGGAGGAAGCAGCAGCTCATTATAACCGGTGGCCTTCTGGTCCAGGGAGCGGTCGGAGCCGGATTTCTTCCGGCACTGGATCTTTGCGAACATCACCTCCATGCCCTTGCTGCGGAAGAAGCGGAGAATGCGCTGGTTGTTGGGGATGACGGTGCTGTCGATGGCTTCATAAAACTGCTCCCAGCGCGCAGCGTTTGCCAGCTCCTCGGCCGTGGGGTCCTCCAGGACCGGCCGGGTGATGAACACATGCTGCATATCGATGATGAGCAGGGCGGTTTTTGCGGGATCTATCTCGATCCTGCCGTAATCGTGGTCGTTCTCATAATAAAATGAGACGTGGTGGTCATTGACCTTCAATACGATCTCTCCTCTCTGTAAAGATTTCTAGTTTAAAGATTTCTAGTTTAAAGTATACCACGACTGGGAAAAACTTGTAAATCGCGTTCGACTGGAAAAATTAGACAAATTTGGAATGTAAAGAAGAAAGATTTATATAAAAGCCTTGAAGTATCGGCGGCTGTGCCGCAGAACAGTCCGCCTGCGTCTCGTCACAGCTCATCCCGCCGACCAGGGGAAGGTCCTGGCCAGGGTGTCGGTCAGCAGCTCGATCAGAGGGTTGTGGTCATCCCTGCGCCATACGACGCAGATGGGAATCTGGTCCTCCATGGGACAATAGGTCAGGCGAGGCTCCTGACGCCAATAGGTATACTGGTCGATGACCGTGAACCCGTCTCCCATCAGTACGGCCTGGAGAATGGTCTCCCGATCGGGCACCCATACAGGCTCTACTGTGAGTCCCCGGGCTTGGAATTGCAGCAGCGCCAGCTCCATGGCCATGGGGGATTCCTTCTCTTCCAGCATGAACAACCGTTGTCCGGCAAAATCCTCAGGCCGCAAGGACTCATCCTCCGGGCGGAGAAGTCCCCGGCGCACATAGGCCTGGGATTCCAGATTGGCGATCTGATGCACCTCCAGCCCGTCAAAATCCATGACGCTGGTTTTGGTGCACATGGTCACATC
>JAJQBY010000028.1 GCA_021203045.1 Oscillospiraceae bacterium
CATATGGACCTTTTGTTTTATGCTTCGATTCCATTTTTCTTAACTCCTACGATTACTTGCCCCTCATGTCGTGAATCACTCAAAACAGCTCTTAACAATCTCAATCACTCGCTCCTGCTCTTCCACAGTCATTTTGTTATCAGAAGGTAAGCACAGTCCACGGTTAAAGATGTCAGCGCCTACATCAATAGGCCGTCCATCTTTTCCCAGCTTTCCTCCGGCAATGTATGCGTTTGTTCTTCCGCGCCCATCACCTTCACGAATAACAAAACCATTATTTCTGAAAATCGGCTGCATGTGCATCGGCTTCCAGATCGGTCTACCCTCGGCATTGTACTTTGCCAGTGTCTCCAAAATCTCAGTCGGGCAGGACTTTCCATGTTCACCGATGTAAAGAGCATCCTGTTCGCCACGCACCTGTTTGCACATAGCATCCTCATCAATAATGATGCAGCTCAGCCAGAAATTCGGCACACTGTTCTCCGCATCATACGGATTCATCTTCACAGGCAGGTCTTTGAAGCCTTCCTTGTACCGCTCATAAATCGCTGTCTTCTGTGCGATGTGCTCTTTCAGATGTGGATACTGGCCACGGACAACACCGGCAATCACATTGCTCATGCGGTAGTTGTAGCCGATTTCCTCATGCTGATACCAGGGTGCGTCTTCGCGGCTCTGTGTGGACCACTTCTTTACTTTTTCGTATACAGCTTTGTCATCGGTTAAAAGGCATCCGCCCGATGAGCCTGTGATGATTTTGTTGCCGTTGAAGCTGCACACGCCTACCGTTCCAAACGAACCGGTCATCTTGCCCTTATATGTAGCACCGAGGGACTCAGCAGCGTCCTCGACCAACGCCGCGCCGTGGCGGTCACAGATTTCCCTGATCTCATCAACCTTTCCGGGCGTACCGTACAGATGAGCCACAACCACAACCTTTGCATCGGGATAGAGTTCAAAAGCTTTCTCAAGCGCCACGGGGTCCATGTTCCAGGTGTCATATTCGGTATCTATAAACACAGCAACTCCGCCCTCGTAGGTTACGGGATTGACAGTCGCAGAAAAGGTTTGGCTTGAACAAAGGACTGGCGCACCGGGCTTCACTCCCGCCACCTTCATGGCGAGATGCAGCGCGGCCGTACCGCAGGATAGAGCCACAGCGTACTTGCAGCCGACCGTCTCCGCGGTCAGACGCTCCACCTCATTGATATTCGCGCCAACTGTGGACATCCAGTTCGTGTCGTAGGCTTCCTTCATGTATTGAGATTCTTCCCCGTGCATCGTCGGGGACGAGAGCCAAAGCTTATTCTCAAACGGTGTGAACTCCCTTGTGTTCATCTTTCCTTTGTCCTCCTCAACTTTGTGCTATCAGTTACTGACCAGCTATGTGATGTGCGGCCTGTGGTTATGACCACGTTTTCTGTCACTTACAGACCGCTTCCCCATCAGCCTGCTCTCGTTATTGCATCAGCTTCCTGCTCAGTCGCTTCTTCTACGTGAGCCGGTCCATCCTTTTCCGGAGCCGCCTCGTTTTCTGCCGGACCATGCGTTGCTTCCTGGTTACGGTTTCCCGTCTTTCCATCGGGATGCTCTCCCGACGGATGGAATGTCGGAACGATCTTCTCCACCATCTTCACAATGTCCGGGCTGTTCTCATAACTCGCGTTTGCCAGTTCCTCCAGCTGTTTCAGAAATTCTTCCACATCAAACGGAATCGGCTTTCCGATATAAATCAGCTTATTGGCCGTCTTTTGGATACCTTCCTCCGCCATCAGCTTTTCTTCATACAGCTTTTCCCCCGGACGCAGGCCGGTATAGACGATTTTGATGTCCTCATCCGGCTTATATCCCGACAAGTGGATCATATTTCTCGCCAGCGTATCAATTTTGACCGGCTCGCCCATATCAAGGACAAAGATTTCGCCGCCCCAGGCATAGGTCCCGGCCTGCAATACCAGGCTGACCGCTTCCGGAATGGTCATGAAATAGCGGATAATGTCCGGGTGCGTCACAGTTACCGGGCCGCCCTCCTGGATTTGTTTCTTAAACCGGTGCAGCACAGACCCGTTGCTGCCCAGTACATTGCCAAACCGGACCGCCACAAACTGCGTCCCTGTGCGTCCGTTATTTCGCACGCTCTCGACTTTCAGCTTTGTCTGCGGCGTCTTATCCCATCCGGCCGCTATGTGGTCTTCCGGGTCCGGAACGCGCTGCCCGTCGATCACCTTATCCGTATGCGCATGAACAAACGTCAGCAGGTCCAGTCTGCCGCTCTTGCTGATTGCGTCCATGCTCTGAATCACCATCTCGCACAGGCGCTTGCTTGCCCCCATAATATTGGTGGGATTGACCGCCTTGTCCGTGCTGATTAACACGAACCGCTGTGTGCCATGGGTCAACGCCGCATATGCCGTTTTATAGGTGCCAATTACATTGTTCTTAATTGCTTCGTTGGGGCTGTACTCCATCAGCGGCACATGCTTGTGTGCAGCCGCGTGAAAGACGATGTCCGGATGATACAGCTCAAAGACCTGATTGATCCGCCGACTGTCCCGCACAGAGCCAATCAGCACATTCAAATTCAGGTTCGGATACTTCTCCCGCAGTTCCAGCTCCACAGCATAGGTCGTGTTTTCATAAATATCGAAAATGACCAGTCTCTCCGGCTCATGCGCGGCGATCTGCCGACACAGCTCGCTGCCGATGGAGCCGCCGCCGCCTGTGACCAGGATCGTCTTTCCCTTGATGTACTGGAAAATCTCCTGCATATCCACTTTGATTGGCTCTCTGCCGAGCAGATCCTCCACGGCCACATCTTTCAGCTTGCTGACGAGTACTTCCTCATTGGCCAACTGATAAATTCCCGGCAGGCTCATCAGCTTGCAGCCCGTCTCCTTGCAGATATTCAGGATATTCTTCTTTTCCTCTGCCGACGCCGTCGGAATACAGAAATAAATCTCACTGACATCGAACTTTTTTACGAATTTCGGAATATCATCTCTGCCCCCGACCACAGGCACCCCTTCGACATAGCGGCCCCATTTGTTGGGATTGTCATCAATGAAACAGCGCGGCGCCGTATTCGTCTTGCTCGACTGCTGCAACTCTCTGACCACGGTCCGGCCAGCGGCGCCTGCTCCAATAATCATGACCTTCTGCTCAGGCTCTTCCTCGTCCGTATGCTCTTTTCCTACAATTACCTGGATGTAGAACCGATAGCTGAACCGAATCCCCACGACCAGGCTCAGCTGCATCCCCGCCCCGACGATGTAATAAGAGAAGGGCATCCTCCCGCACGCCAACGTGATCACAACGGTATGCGCGGCGGAAGCAATCAGGGACGACAACGAATAGCGGAGCAATTCATTGAATCCGGCGAATCTCCACATGCCCCTATACATCCGCATGAACCAAAAGAACAAGAGCGAAGCAACGATATGAAACGGAATGACCCTTATGTAGGCATATAAATATTCCGTCGGGATACCCGTGAATTGAAAATCAAATCTCAGCCATAAGCCAAAGAAGTAAGCGCAGGCGATTGCTATGGCGTCGTAGCACATAAGTCCAATCGCTATCACTTTCCAATGCCGTATCTTCATCTTGCCACCTGTGTTTTCTTTTATTTTCTCTTTCGCTATTGTGTTCATTCATCTCGTAATACCACCCCGTAATTCCGGGGAGGCGTTCTTCAATAAAGCTCTGTTTATTTTACGTATGAAAACGGCTCCAAACAGGCTGCCGCCGGCGTTTTCCTGTCTCTGTCCGGACGGGCAGTCAGTGCGCTTATTCCACCGTCACGCTCTTCGCCAGATTCCTCGGTTTGTCTACGTCCAGTCCTCTCGCCACGCTCACATAATAGCCGAGCAGCTGCAGCGGTATCACTGCCAGGCTCGCGGTGAAATGCACATCCGTCGGCGGAACATAAACCACGAAATCCGCGGTGTCTTCTATCTCATACTTCCCGCTGCTCACCAGGCCCATCAAATAGGCCCCGCGGCTCTTGACCTCCACCATGTTGCTGACCGTTTTCTCATAAAGCTCCCGCTGCGTCAGCACGCCGATGACCAGCGTCCCGTCCTCGATGAGGCTGATCGTCCCGTGCTTCAGCTCGCCCGCCGCGTATGCCTCCGAATGGACATAGCTGATCTCCTTCATCTTGAGGCTGCCTTCCATGCAGATGGCATAGTCCAGCCCTCTGCCAATGAAGAAAATATCTCTGACATTGGCAAATTTGGCGGCAAACCACTGCATCCTGCCCTTATCCTCCAGGATTCGTTCGATTTTCTGGGGCAGCGACTCCAGCTCAACGATCAGTCTGCTGTACTGCTCCTCGTCGATCTCGCCTCTCACATATCCAAACTGAACGGCCAGGACATAGGTCGCAATCAGCTGCGTACTGTATGCTTTTGTGGTGGCGACTGCGATTTCCGGCCCTGCCAGCGTGTACAAGACGCAGTCGGCTTCCCGTGCGATGGAACTGCCCACCACATTCACGATCGCCAGGGTTTTCACCCCAAGCTCCTTCGCTTCCCGCAGCGCCGCCAGACTGTCGGCAGTCTCCCCCGACTGGCTGATGACGATGACCAGTCCCTTTTTGTCCAAAATCGGCTTCCGGTATCTCATCTCGGAGGCCAGTTCCACCCGAACCGGAATCCGCGCCAAATCTTCGATCACATACTGCGCCGCCAGGCCAACGTGATACGCAGAGCCACAGGCCACAATATAAATCTGCGAAATCTCCTTAATCTCGTCGTCGGTCAATCCAACCGAGGTCAGGTCAATTTCCCCTTCACTCTCCACTGAGTGGAGCGTATCCGCCACAGCTCTGGGCTGCTCGTGGATCTCCTTCATCATGAAATGCTGATAGCCGCCCTTTTCCGCCGCTTCCGCATCCCAGGTGATCTCCGTAGGCTCCTTCGCCACTTCGTCGCCGTCCAGGTTGAAAAACGTGACGGTCCCCTTCTTGAGCCGCGCCATCTCCAGGTTGTCGATGTAATAAATCGACCGAGTGTACTTCAAAATGGCGGGAACATCTGACGCGAGGAAGGTGGAGTCTCCCTCGACGCCGATGATCAGCGGGCTGTCCTTGCGGGCCACATAAATCTCTTCCGGGTAGTCCTTGAACATCACGGCGAGGGCATAGGAACCGCGGACGCGCACCATCGTCTTGGCGACCGCGTCAATCGGCCCCATCTTGTATTTTTTATAGTAATAGTCCACCAGCTTTGTCAGCACTTCGGTATCCGTCTGGGAATAGAACGTGTAGCCTTTCCGCAGCAGCTTGTCCTTCAGCTCCTGATAGTTCTCAATGATGCCGTTGTGTACTGCCACCACATTGCCGTCGTCGGAACGATGGGGGTGCGCGTTGACCTCGCTGGGTTCTCCGTGGGTCGCCCAACGGGTGTGGCCGATGCCGCAGCTTCCGGTCAGGCTGTGTCCGTTATTGGTTTTCTCAGACAGGTAGCTCAGCCGCCCCTTCGCTTTCACGATGGCAACGTCCGCGCTGCCGTCCCGGACGGCAAGTCCGGCTGAGTCATAGCCCCGGTATTCCAGCTTCGATAAACCGTCCAGCAAAATCGGCGCGGCCTGCATCTGCCCTGTATATCCAACGATTCCACACATAAGGTATTGTCTCCCTTCTTTTCCTGCGTCGGCGCTTCCCTATAAAACGCCGTACTTTTTCAGCAGCGTGAGCCGGTTTTCGGCCAACACATAACTTTTCTCTATCTCATCGAGGCTGCCGGACGAGGTCTCCCCCCGCAAAAAACGTACCATTCTTTTGCACCACTCCACCGGGAGCATCCACGGTCTGTCGCTGAGGTACGGCTTCCAAAAGGTCCACGTTTTCCAGGACGGGAACAGCAGCCGCAGGTAAGTTGCGTATTTCCTCCCGGAAGAGGTCTCCGCCTGGACCGTGTCATCTACAATTCTTCCAGCTGTGCGGTCCGCGTCCGTCGCAGTTCCGAACGTCCCGGTCCGAAACATATACTCCAGCAGCTCCTGCGGAGAAACCGAAACGCAGGGCTGCGGAAACCGAAACCCAAAGTACACATTTCCGATCTCCATCAGGT
>JAJQBY010000102.1 GCA_021203045.1 Oscillospiraceae bacterium
TAAATAACCTAGCATATTTATTACAGCGATCCATCCAATCATGGTCAACATGGACAGCATGGTGGTCATCACCACCGCTTGACTGGCTAATCTCGCATTTCCGCCCATCTGAGAAGCCATCAGATAGGATGCTACCGCCGTAGGGGACGCGGCTAGCAGAATCAGCGCAAACAAATCCTTCTCTCGAAATCCAATCAGGATACCCAACGGCAGGAAAATTGCTGGGATTACTATCAACCGAATCACAACAATCCAGGTCAGCATTCCCTTATCTTCCTCAAGTCGATCAAACGAGAATTGCGCCCCCATAGAAATTAACACCAACGGAGTCGCCAACGCTGCGATTTTCTGTATTGTAGTATCCAGAAAATTGGGAATAACTTGAACCGGAATGAAATGAAATACCAATCCTAGTGTTGTTCCAATAATAAATGGATTTTGAAGTATATGGAGCACTAGTTTTCCCGGTGATAGCTTGTTCCCCGCCATCGTTTCAAACAGCGTCACCGCAAGCACATTCGTTATCGGAACCACAATAGCAACCAGATAGCTCACCGGACCAGTATTGCCGGATCCATACATAAACTCCGCAATAGCCACACCGAATAGCGCAAAATTACTACGATAAATAGCCTGTACGATGGTTACTGCATTTCGTTTATCCGATACAACCCGAGGTACAAAAAAAATGCCATTACATAAGGAATCACCACAATTAGCGCAGCAAAGAAGATAAGTCTCAAATTTACTGTGGTGTCCACTGACATATGATACATATCGCTGAAAAGTAATATAGGTAAGAATACTCGAAAGGAAATTGCGTTAATCTCCCTTGCCGTTTCTTTCGTCATCAATTTTATCTGTCGGAATAAAATCCCAAGGCCTATCTCCAAAAACAGTGGGAATACAACGCCAAACGCCACCACAAAGCTCTCCATGCAATTATCGCCTCTCTATACGCCGCATGTTAAAAAAAGAACGTCGGTACAGCAGAAAACTCCTGCTGTACCGACGTTCTTAAACTTGCGGCTTTATTTTCTGCCCTTTAATTATATATGCTGGGCATTTATCCCGCAAGAAACCATGCAGTAATTACATATAGTATGTGTGATTTTTATGTCGAGTTCAGTTACTTTCGTGGTATTCTAAAGTTATAAATCTTAGCGGCATGCTCTAGGCATTCAATGAAATTCTGAATCTCCTGATTTGGATTATTCCTTTTCCATACCAGTGACAAAAGGGAACCTAAACTGCTATCCTCGATTTTCAATGAAATTGCCACCTCAGAAACATCACGCACGGCACTGCCCAGCAAAAGTGCTACTGACTGTTCGTGCTGCATTTTAAATCGGAGCATCTTCCCGTTTTCACAGCTAACATTGCAGTCCTGGATGCCGTGGCGGTGCAATTCCTCCAGCAATCCGCACTCAGCTGTCGGGTCAATAGGCCTAACCAGATTATAATATAGCAGATCGCTAAACCGGCAGGTCCCGTTCTTTGATTTAGCCAATGGATGGTCTGGCATTACCACCGCACACAAATAGTCCTGACGGACAGGCAGAATTTTTAGAAGGTCCTTTTCTTCGTCCGGAGCTGCATCCAAACTCATAGAAGTCACATAAGCAATATCGGTGACACCGTTATTGACCATTTTCAGCGCCGCTTCTCCTGAAAGCGGATTCAGTGTGACAACCACCTTCGGATGAGTGCTGTAATAATCGATTAATGTCCGGTAAAAAGGCTGACTTGTCATCGTGAATGTGTTGATTGTCAATTTTGGCTGATCTGCCATCTGATCCTTTCGAAGAAGGTTTTCTATCATCGTTGCAGCATGGTTTAGCAACTCCGCACCTTCCACTTTTAGTAGCTCCCCAGTAGGGGTAAGTGAGACTGAATGCCCGTCACGTATGAACAATGACACACCAAGCTGTTTCTCCAATCCAGCCATCTGTCTGCTGAGCGTAGGTTGTGTGATATACAATCTACGGGCAGTTTTGGTTAAATTCATGTCCTCGGTCAGCGATATGAAGTGCGCCAGGAGTTCCAGGTCAATCATATTTCGTCTCCCTTTCCAAGTTACCAATATCGTTCCGATTAGTGGATATGTGGTATTTTATTTCTCGTGTTAATTATAATTGAATCCTTATACAGTGTCAATTCTTCTGTTCATGCTTATTGTTCTAAAAACATAGCTTCCCCACAGAGATATGCTCATGTGGAAAAAAACTGAAAGTTAAGGCGTTTCTCTCATATATCAAATTTTCTCGGTTTCAAGAAGAAAATGTAGCTCCTATCTTCAAATCAACCGCGGAAGTTAAATCTTCAATATAAGGAGGTGATAATGTGAATCCGATTATCAAAAAAATCGTGCAGCTGGGAATCATCACTGATGACCGGGATGCCATGGTGAAAAAGTATAATGACGAGTACGGCATCGGCCCGTGGTTTCTTTATACATTCCCCAATGGCAACAAGCTAGGTGTCTGCGATGCGCTAAATATTCAGCTGGAAGTTGTGGAACCGGCAGAAGGAACATACCAGCGCGAGTGGTTAAATATCCACGGTCCTGGCATTCAGCACATTGCTACCAATGTCAATCCAGACTATCTGCCTACCAAGCAGCGCCTAATAGACGGCGGTAACAATCTATTGTGGACTTCAAAGGATCCTACGGGCTCGGAGTGTTCCTTTATCAATGGCAACAAAAATCTAGGCATGACCTTTGAGCTGTACGACCGCGAAGAGGGCTGGCAGCCGCCTACACCGAACGCTGTCTATCCGCCTGATGCAGTGTTCACCTACAAGCCCTAAGGAGCCCTGGCCTAAAGTTGACACTAGTTTTTTCTTGTCGACTTTAGGCAATTCATCTCAATTTAATGCCGCGCTAGTAATAAATCAAAAAGGAGATATTTTCATGTCTAAACCCGATCTGTTCCCCGAGGAACGAGCAATTAGCTATTCTAAATATTACGACTGGAAGATGCCGCCTCTTAATCCACTCTCCACAGAGCTTCTGCATTTACAACCTATTGCTCCCGAGGATGTTTTACCCCTAGATCGCCTGAGTGATTTGCTTAAACCCGGTTATATGAAGCGAGAACAGGGATACTGTGTCTTGCCTGATGGCACTGGCTATCATGCCGACTATATTTGGATGCCAGGTGTCAGCGTCGATATGATCGACTGGTGGTATTGTTGGCATTTCGTCGGACCAAATCCCAACCTGGTGGATCGTCAGAAGTGCGGAAACCTACGTTATAAAATCTGGAATCCAGAGGAACATATTGACACCGGCTTTGACGATGATTTCAGCCGTGATCTTATGCTCTCTGATTTGCCCTATCGTATGCGCAGATATGGGCAGAAAAACTTTATCATCGAGCGTATTGCAGGCAAGGACAGCGATGTCATGCACCTGCATGCAATATGTGAGGATCCGATTAATTTTGGCTTTGACGAAAAACTGGTCAACATGCCTGAAAACGGGACATTGGTCTGTGGTCGTACCGTCACCCGCAGTGTGCTGAATATTTATCAATTCCGTCCTTGTTATAACGGCGTTGAAATGCGCATTCGGTCCTACACCGGCTGGAAGTTTATTGGGAATGGGCTTTTTGAGCGTGATCCCGAAGCGAACGCCTCCGCTAAAATGCTGATTGCCAATGGAACTCACGCCTTAACTGAGTATCCCCATTTAGCATACTTCCTGCCAAAATTCTATGCTGAGGAAGCCTGCAAGCCCTTAGATGCATATTAAAACGTCTCTAAAACAACCTTAACATTTTAAAAAGAGAGGTATAGAAATATGTCGAGTAGCGTTATATTTTCCGCTGTATGTATTGTAATCTCGCTTATTCTGTTCTTTGTCTTAAGTATGCGGGGTCTACATGGCATAGTTTGCGCCATTATCTGCGCCTTTGTCGTTGGTCTCTCCGTGGAAGGTGGCCCTGTATCTGCTCTGTTTAACCAGTTCTCCTCAGGCGGAGGAGGAATGATCGGCGGCCTCTTTCTTCCCTATCTAACGGGAGGTGTGTTCGGTGCCTTGATGAGCGCCACAGGTTCAAGTGAGAAATTTGGGCGTGTGCTAATTAGAAAATTTGGCACCCGCTTTGCGCCGTACGCATTGATGATTTTCGTGTTTATTCTTCCAATGTGTGGCATTGCCAGTTGGATGCTGCTTGCAGCTTATCTGGCTCTTCCCCTGCTAAAGGCTGCCGATCTTCCTCGTCGTCTTGGAGCGGCAATACTGATGGGTTCCTTCTGCATTGGCTATTATATCCCCGGTGCAATGAACACCACCAATATTATTGCTGTATCAGCCTATGGTGTCACACTTTACGATGGCGCTCAAATCATGATTCCCACTGGGATCCTGTTTGTTGGCCTTCTTATAACCTATGTTGAGCTAACTGTCAAACATTGCCGTCTCGTTGGCGAGGGATACACACCTTCCCCGGTTGAGCTCCCTGGTTCTGTTGGCGAGTTAACCGAAGAAGAAATGCCTTCCTTCATTATGTCCGTTATACCGATGATTATAGTGATTGTTGGCACCTTCATTTGCCAGCTTGGCTTTGGGGTTAGGGGCCTACGATTCCTGCTGGATTAGCCTCGTGCTGGCTTCTCTCTTTGTTATTTTTACCAGGTGGAACCAACTTACTCAAAAATTCAAGGTACTTTCAGAAGGAGCCTGTTCCGGTGGTATTCCACTGCTTCAAGCAGGCGCAATGGTCGGTTACGCCACTGTTGTTACTTCTACTGCTTTTTATGATTACGTTACTACTAACTTTCTCGGAAATGGCCTTAATCCTTATGTCCTTGTTGCAGTGGGTACCGCTATTATGGCTCTGGTTAATGCTGACTGCGCGGCTGGTGTTTCTAGTTCTACCAAAATGTTTGCATCAAGAGCAATATCCATGGGCGCCAATCCTGCAATTTGCGCCAGACTAACAACCGCTTGCGCCGTTTCTTTGGATTCTCTGCCTCATTGCGCAAGCCTAAATGTTTGCATGAATTTCCTTGGCCTGAGCCACAAGGAAGCATACAAAGACATTGCAATCGTTCAATTAGGTTGTACATCTATCGCCGCAATCTTTGCCACTGTTTTGGCAACGATTATTGGATAAACTTTTTTCCTTATAGCTCACAAATTCATAAAGCGAGTAGCGCTATGGGTTGAACCACAGCGCTACTTTTATATTGTCATCAGATACTTATACAACGGGGCCAGCTGGCAAAAGGCCTCGGTCATCTCGTCCAGCAGCTCCGGGCCAGGAGGATCGGGGTCGAACCAGACGGTCTTGCCCACGGCGATATCCCGGGTATTGTACCAGTCGTACAGCAGAGGGCCGGGGTCGCCCTTGGGACGCTTATAGGTCTGGCCCATAAACTCCAGGCCCTCTATTTTGTTCACCTTCCTCACGATGCGGGACAAAGGGGCCGGGTCCGCGTCTATGGCGTCCCGCCAGCGATCCAGGGCCGCCCCGTCCATATTCCAGACGCCCAGGCCCCAGTTATAGCTCTCCGCATGGATGCCGAACCAGTATTGTGGCTGAGCGGTATACAGCTGCGCCGTCACCCCCAGGGAGAACCACAGGTGATCGTTGAACGGCCCCCGGCCATAGAGACGCCGTGCATCCCGATAGATACGGGAGACATGCACCTCCGGCGCCAGGCCGGGTATGCGCTCCTCCAGCCGGTCCCGGAGCTGCCATGCCAGGGCCTGAACGGGCTGATGGAGACAGCGCTCATATTCCTCCTTATGCGCCAGGAACCAGGGCTTTTCATTATTGAAGGAAAGACCCCACAAAAAATCCCTCAGCTCCTTGGGAAAGCCCTCAAAGGGCGGTATATCTTTGGGTATCGTCTGCATGAGTCCCTCACTGTCCGTAGGTACCGAACCGCTTGCGGGCCCGGGCCATTTCCTCCGCCGTCAGCAGCACCGGCTCCCGGCCGGTGGCCAGACAGCGCAGATAGATATCCGCGCAAAACTCCATTTCCTGGACCAGCTGGAAGGCGGCGGCCAGCTCCTTTCCCAGTGCCACAAGGCCGTGATTGGCCAATATCACCGCATCGCAGCCGTCCGCCGCCTCCACGGCAGCCTGTGCCAGCTCCGGCCCGCCGAAATCCCGGTAGGGGGCGCAGGGTATCTCATCCCGGCCGGAGAGAGCCACCAGAAAGCTCACCGGCGGCAGGGGCAGCCGCAGGCAGGACAGGGCCGTGACCGCCGGGGAGTGGGTATGCACCACCGCGCATCTGTCCGGCCGCGCCTTATAAAACAGCAGGTGCATGGGTGCCTCAGAGGAGGGCTTTCGCGCCCCGTCGGCGATCGACCCGTCCGGGTCCAGGACCGTCACATCCGCCGGCTCGATGGCGTCATATTCCATGCCGCTGGGACTGACGGCCACCAGCCCCGCCTGCCGGTCATAGATACTGAGATTTCCCCCTGTGCCGGAGGTCAGGCCGGCGGCGATGAGTTTCCGGCCATAGTCCGCGATCAACGCCCGTTCCTTCTCTAAGATCATGGCTGTCCCTCAAAGAAGCGACGGGGATTGCCCTCCAGAATCTCCGCTATATCCGCCTCGGTCATGCCTCCCGCCCGGAGCAGGGGCACGGCCTGGGTATGAACAACGGTGAAATCCTCCACATGGCTTCTGCTCTTTTCCCAGCTGTCCCAGAAGGCCAGATATACCGCCGCATCGTGGGACAGGAGGATACGGTCCCGATAGCCCATGGAGCAGAGCCAGAGGATATTATCCGTCACCGCCTGAACGGAATTATCCCGGTCGCAGTGGCCCAGCCGGTCAAAGCCCAGATAGCAGCCGGTCTCCGCCACGGCCTTCAGATAGCCCCGGTCGTTGGTGTCCCCGGTGTGGCCCAGGATGATACGATGGGCGGGAACATATTTTCCCAGCCGGTCAAAGGCGTCCGGCCCCACGCCGAAGGGGCTGGCGGTGTGGCAGAATACGGGCAGCTCCCGCTCCGCCGCTACCCGGCCGGTGACGGCCAGCAGCTTATCCATCAGGGGCGTCACCCCCTGGCGCTCCACGGCGCATTTCATGATGCCGCACTGGGCCGCGTCCTCGTACATCAGGACATATATCTCCTCCGGGCTGCGCTCCTGGAGCCATGGCTCCTCCTGGAAATAAAAGCCGCAGGAGGCGATGATATTCAGCCCCGTGGCCTCCGCCACCGCCCGGATCAGGGACAGATCCCGCCCCAGGTTGAAGGGCGTTCCGTCCACAATGGTCTTCACCCCCATGGCCTGCACCGGGGCAAACGCCTTTTTCGCCAAGTCCACCACGGTGTCTGCGTCAAAGAATTTATCCCCGAAGTTCATGCGCATGGACCAGTCGGCGCAGCTGATATGCTCGTGCATCAGAGTCTGGCCCATATCCGCTGTGTCAATGGGACCAAGAATCGATTGTATCTTCATGTTACGCAAGCCTTCCTCTCTTACCATATTTGAAGCCGGTTGGCTTCCTTCCGCAGCTCAGCCCGGAAATCGGGGTGGGCCACGGCGATCAGCTCCTCCACCCGCTGGCGGATGGATTTGCCCCGCAGATGGGCCACACCGTACTCCGTCACCACCATATCCACAATGTTCCGGGGAATGGACACCACGCTCCCCGCCGTGAGCTGGGGCACGATACGGGAGATGGTCCCGCTCTTGGCCGTAGACTGAAGCGCGATGATGCCCCGGCCGTTTTTCGCGTGGAACGCTCCATAGGCGAAATCCCAGGCCCCGCCGGTGCCGGAATACTGCTTGCCCAGCAGGGTTTCCGAGCATATCTGGCCGGTCAGGTCGATCTCCAGGGCGGTATTCACGGAAACCATGTTGTCGTTTTTTGCGATATTGAAGGGGTCGTTTACATAATGCACCGGCAGCAGCTCCACCATGGGGTTGCCGTTTATATAGTCATACAGCCCCTGATCGCCCCAGGCAAAGGCGGCGATGGTGCGGTTGCGGTAAAACATCTTCCGGCTGTTGTTCACCGCGCCACACTCCATCAGTCTGCCCATGGCGGAGCCCAGCATCTCTGTATAGATGCCCAGATCATGCCGGTCCATCAGCCGCTCCGCTACCGCGTCCGGCATACCGCCGATGCCCAACTGGATGGTGTCCCCGTCATGTATAAGGCTCGCGGCATAGTCCGCGATGGTCTCCTGCACCTGGGTGCGGGGATAGATGGGGGACATGGATACCTCCCGCTCCCCCTCCACAAAAAAGTCCACCTTCTCCGCCGATATGCGGGTGGTGCCGCTGGTATAGGGGAGGTTGGGATTGATCTCCAGGATCACAGTCTCGCAGGTGTCGAACAGCTCCAGCTCCATCTGCTGGCTGGTGGACATGCACACATAGCCGTACCGGTCCATAGGCGCGACCGCCCCCACGAACACGTTGGGCCGCTTGGTCTCGTACATGGCCTGGAAGCACATATGCAGGTTATTCGGCACGAAGCTGACCCGGCCGGTAGGATGGAGCCGCCGCAGGCTGGGCCCATAGAAGATGGAGAGGATGGAGATCACGTCCTCCATCCCATCCATGGTCAGGAAGGGATATTCCTCCTGGGGATTGGCCAGCCAGATGGTCACGTCCCGGACGCCCCGGTCCTTTATCTCATGCAGGCGGCGGAGAAATTCCACCGGCTCGTTGCCGTAGGCCGCCACTGCGATTACGTCCCCGGACTTGATCTTTCCCAGCACATCGTCCATGGAGATGAATTTTGAATCATACAGTTTATATTTGTCCATAAAAAGCACGCCCTTTATATAAAACATTCTTACTCTTTTATTGTATCATAAAAACCCGCCGGGGAACAACTATCTTCCACGAACTTTGGAGCCCCGCCCAAAAGTATTGCCCGGATGCAGGGCCGCTCTCTGACAAATCGGGGAAAGCCTATTGATTTATGGAGGAAAAGTGGTATAATAATTTTGTATTTTATCCGTGATCGGATGTCCATATCTAAATATAATTTGGAGGTTTGCTACTGTGGAACACATCAAAACTCTTGAGACCCGCAATTTGTGTGACAGCGCCAAGAACGGCGGCTGCGGTGAGTGCCAGACATCTTGCCAGTCTGCCTGCAAGACCAGCTGCGGCATTGCCAATCAGCAGTGTGAGAACGTATATAAAAACGAGAAATGATCTGCAAAACAAAAGGATGCCGCCGGGTCTGGCGGCATTTTTTGTTGAACAGCTCCATCACCTATATACAGGAAAGGCGGCCGCCTGTCCGCGCTCTTACAGCCCAGTCCGGGCGGACACATCGCGGCCGGATGGTTAATCCATATGATACATCAATATAAATTGGGCGGCTATAATATCGTTCTCGATATCTGCTCCGGCTCCGTCCACACCGTGGACGAGGTCGCCTATGAGATGATCGCCCGGTATCCCGATATGGATGAGCAGACGCTCATCCACGAGATGAACGACCGATACAGGGACCGGGAGGATATCACCGAGGACGACCTCCGGGAATGCTATGCCCAGATCACCCGGCTCAAGGAGTCCGGCAAGCTCTTTACCCCCGACACCTTTGAGGAAATGGCAGGCGCGCTGAAGAAAAAGACCTCGGGCGTGGTAAAGGCGCTTTGCCTCCATGTTGCCCATACCTGCAATCTGAATTGCTCCTACTGCTTTGCCAGCCAGGGCAAATACAATGGAGAGCGGGCCGTCATGAGCTTCGAGGTGGGCAAGCGGGCCCTTGACTTCCTGATCGAGCATTCAGGCAGCCGCCGCAATCTGGAGGTTGACTTCTTCGGCGGCGAGCCCCTCATGAACTTCGACGTGGTGAAGGCCCTGGTTGCCTATGCCCGCTCTATCGAAAAGGAAAAGGGCAAGAATTTCCGCTTCACGCTGACGACCAACGGTGTTCTGATCGACGACGATGTCATCGACTTTGCCAACCGGGAATGCAGCAACGTAGTGCTCAGCCTGGATGGACGCAAGGAGATACATGACCGCTACCGGGTCGATCACGCCGGCCACGGTAGCTGGGAAAAGATCGTGCCGAAATTCCAGAAGCTTGTTCAGGCCCGCGGTGGGAAAAATTATTATATGCGCGGCACCTTCACCCACGCAAACCCCGATTTTCTGAAGGATATCCAGGAGATGCTGGACCTGGGCTTCCGGGAGCTGAGCATGGAGCCTGTGGTGGCGGCGGCGGACGACCCCTCCGCCCTCACCGAGGAGGATATCCCCATCGTCATGGAGCAATATGAGCAGCTTGCGGAGCTGATGCTCCGGCACGACCGGGAAAACGACCCGTTCACCTTCTATCATTACATGATAGACCTGACCGGCGGACCCTGTATCTACAAGCGCATATCCGGCTGCGGCTCCGGAACGGAATATATGGCGGTCACCCCCTGGGGCGATCTGTACCCCTGTCATCAGTTCGTCGGCGACGAGCGCTTCCGGCTCGGGGATATCTGGCAGGGCGTGACGAATCACGAAATCCAGGACGAATTCGCCTCCTGCAACGTATACGCCCATCCCGAATGCCGGGACTGCTGGGCAAGACTCTACTGCTCTGGCGGCTGCGCCGCCAACGCCTATCACGCCACCGGTTCCATCCGCGGCGTTTATAACGCAGGCTGCCGGCTGTTCCGCAAGCGGATAGAATGCGCCATCATGGTGGCGGTAGACCGCGCCTTTTCCCCGAAGTGATGGATACGCCCATATGTGATTTCGTCTCGGAATATAAGGAAAAGAACAGTCTCCGCCTGCATATGCCGGGCCATAAGGGCAAGGCTATTCTCGGCTGCGAGCCGTGGGACATCACCGAAATCCCCGGCGCGGACAGCCTGTACGACGCGGACGGCATCATCCGCCAAAGCGAGCTGAACGCCGGCAGTCTTTTCGGCGCCAGGACCTTCTATTCCACAGAGGGCTCCTCCCACACTATACGCGCTATGCTGGCGCTGGTATGCCAGCATGCCGCCGCCATGGGAAGCCCGCACCTTGTCTGGGCAGGCCGGAACGTTCACAGCTCCTTTCTCTCCGCCGCTGCTCTGCTCGATCTTTCCGTCGAATGGCTCTACTCCTCTGGGGAGGACTCCTATCTCTCCTGCCAGATCGAGGCGGCGGACCTGGACCAAAAGCTGCGGGAGGCCTCCCCCCTGCCGGCGGCGGTGTATATCACATCCCCTGACTATCTGGGGAACCTGTCGGATGTAAGGGCGCTGGCGGAGACATGCCACAAATACGGCGTCCTGCTGTTGGTGGACAATGCCCACGGGGCATACCTGCGGTTTCTGCCCTGGCCCGCCCATCCTATGGAGCTGGGCGCGGATATCTGCTGCGATTCCGCCCACAAGACCCTCCCCGTCCTGACCGGCGGCGCTTATCTGCACCTGGCGGATGGGCTGTCCTGCTTTTCGGATAAGGATGTGAAGGAGGCCCTCCGGCTGTTCGGCTCCACGAGCCCGTCCTATCTGACGCTGCAATCGCTGGACAGGGCAAACCTCTATCTGGCGGAGGAGCTGCCCGCCCGGCTGCGGGGCCTTCTCCCCCTGGTGGAATCGATGAAAAGGGAGCTTGTCTCCTGCGGCTACAGGCTGATCGGAACCGAGCCCATGAAGCTTACCATATCGGCAGGCCGGCGCGGCTATACGGGAGCGGAAATAGCGGCGCTTCTTGCCGAACAGAATATGATCGTGGAATTCTTCGACCCGGACCATGTCGTTATGATGCTGACGCCGGCCCTGGGCGCGGAGGCCATCGATAGGCTGACCGGGGCTCTGACGGCCATTCCCCCCAAGGGCCCTGTCGAAAATACCGCACCGGCCTTCGCCCGTCCCCGGGCGGGGATGAGCATACGCGAGGCCGCACTGGCCCCCTTTGAGACCCTTCCCGTCGAACAATGCCTTGGCAGAACGCTGGCCCGGGCCGCCATCGGCTGTCCCCCCGCCGTGCCGATTCTGGTCTGCGGAGAGGTCATCGACGAGCACGCCATAGACTGCTTCCGCTATTATGGCATCGGGACCTGCGACGTAGTCCGGAAGCGCCGGGGCTGAACCGCCCCTGGCGCTTTGCGTTTTCCGGTATCTGCACAGTTGACGATTTTCTCCGGACATGTTATAATACTATAATATTTTAGTCCCGGACTGAACCGGGCGGCGGGTCTTCCCGCTATCTCTGCAAGAAATAAGAGGTGGTTATCCCCTATGGATGATGGCAGTTGGCTATCGATCCTGGCGCTGGCCGTGCTTCTGCTCGGCGCAGCCTATTTTGCACTGATGGAGTCCTCCTTCGCCTCCGTCTCCCGCGCCCGTATCCGCGCCCGGCAGGAGAAGGGCGACGCCCAGGCGGAAAAAGTCCTTTTGATACTAGACGATTTCGACCGGGCCATCACAACCATCCTGATCGGCACGAATATCATCCACCTGTCCGCCGCTGCCATCGTGACCCTGCTGGTCACCAGGCTGTGGGGAACAGGCGCTGTTGTATGGGGCACCCTCATCACCACCCTGGTGCTGTTCTTCGCCGGGGAGATGCTCCCAAAGACCATAGCGCGCAAATACAGCGAGCGGATCTGTCTCAGGTTCGCGGGTTCGCTGTGCTTTTTTATGCGCATTTTCACCCCTGTTTCCGCCGTGCTGACCGCCATAGGCCGGGGCGTGGCCAGGCTGATGCCGGCCAATGAGGAGGAGGTCTCCGTCACCGAGGACGAGCTATATGACATCATCGAGGATATGACCGATGCCGGAAGCCTTGAGGAGACCCAGGGCGATCTGGTGCAGTCCGCCCTGGAATTCGGGGATGTGACCGTCGATCACGTCCTCACTGCCCGGGTGGACATGGCGGCGATCGACGCCGTCTGGCCGATAGACAGGGTCGTGGATTTCATCCGCTCCCACCGGCACAGCCGCCTGCCCGTATATGACGGGACGGCGGACAACATTATCGGCGTTCTGCAAATACGGAAATACATCAAGGCCTGGCTGGAGCAGGGGGACAGCGTAAACCTGCGGGACCTGCTGGACGAGGCGTATTTCGTCCCCGCCGGCACCAACGTGGACGCCCTTCTGCCGGAGATGAGCAAAAAGCGGCTGAACATGGCCATCGTCACGGACGCCTGGGGCGGGACCCTGGGCCTTGTGACGGTGGAGGACATATTGGAGGAGCTGGTAGGCGAGATATGGGACGAGGAGGACGTAGTGGAGGAGCACTTCCAGCCTCTGGGTGGCGGCCGGTATGAGGTGGACGCCCAGCTGGATGTGGACGAGGTCTTTGAGCTTCTTGGCTATGACGACCCGGAGGACGACCCGGAGCTGACCCACAAATCCCTGACAGAGTGGACGCTGGAGCAGTTCGAGCTGATGCCCGCCCAGCGGGATAAGTTCCTGTACCACGACCTGGAATTCACCGTGTCCGACATCTATAAGCACCGCATCCGCAAGCTGATCGTCCGGCAGCTGCCCAAGGCACCGGAGGAAGGGGGCGATGAGGCATGACCGGTTATATCATAGCCCTGCTGGTATGCGTGGCCCTGTCCGGCTTCTTCTCCGCCTCGGAGATGAGCCTCTCCTCCGCCAACCGCCTCCGGCTGGAAAACGCCGCGGAGGACGGCAGCCGTTCCGCCAGGACCGCCCTGGGACTTCTGGACAGATTTGAGGACGCGCTGAGCGCTATCCTGATCGGCAACAATCTGGTGAACGTGGCCTCCTCCTCTCTCTGCTCCGTGATCGCTCTGGGGCTGGCCGCCAGCACCGGCGTTCCGGAGGGAGCCTGCGCCACTCTGGCCACGGTCATCGACACCGTTATCATTATTATCTGCGGGGAAACCATCCCCAAGATTCTGGCGAAGAAAAACGCCAACCACCTGGCCCCTGCCGTGGCCGGGCCCATAAGGGGGCTGTCCATCGTCCTCAAGCCGCTCATATGGTGCGTCACCTCCCTGATCGGCCTGATCACCGGACACCTGCCGGCGGCAGATGAGGAGAACAGCCAGGAGGCGGCGGTGGAGGAGCTGCAATCCATCATCGAGACCGCCGAGGACGAGGATGTGCTGGACGAGGAGCGCAGCGAGTTGCTGCAGGCCGCTCTGGATTTCGGGGACATATCCGCCAGCCAGGTCATGACCTCCCGGGTGGATATGCTGGCCATCGACATCCACGACAGCTGGGACGATATTCTCCGCATCGCCGCCGATGCGCCTTATTCCCGCCTGCCCGTATACGAGGGGGACACGGACAACATCATCGGCGTGCTGCATCTGAACGCCCTTTACCGGGCCATGCTGGACGGCGAGGCCCATGATCTGCGGCCCCTCCTCAGCGAGCCCTGCTGGATCTATAAGACCGTAAAGCTCCCCGCCGTGCTGGAGCAGCTCCGCTCCCGCCAGACCCATCTGGCCATCGTCACAGACGAATACGGCGGCACCGCCGGCGTCATCACCATGGAGGACGTGCTGGAATCCCTGGTGGGAGACATCTGGGACGAGACGGACGAGATCGCCCCGGAGGTGGTGCAGACCGGAGACGGCCTGTGGGAGCTGGACGGCGACCTGCCCATCGGGGATTTTCTGGAGCTGACCGGCCTGGACGAGAAGTCCTTCGACTTCGAGAGCGAGACCGTTGGGGGCTGGGTCATGGAAATGGTGGGAGGCTTCCCCGCCCCCGGCTGCTGCGTAGCCTATGAAGACCTGGCCATCACCGTCCTGGAGGCCGACGGCAAACGGGTAGAAAAGCTCCGGGTAGAGAAAAAAGTGTAACACCGCCCGGATACCTCTGCAAAAGCCGCCCTCACCTGCCAATGACGCAGGCGAGGGCGGCCTTTCTTTATTATGTTCAGCCCGCCGCCCGGCTCACCGATCGGCCGCGGTCTGCTCCACATCCGGAAGATCATCATAGGTCTCCCCGCCGATGGTGACGCTGACCACATCCTCCGGGCTGATGGAATCGGAGAAATACATGACCTCTATCAGCGTATCATCCGGCAGGGCGATGCAGCCTCCTGTGGGCAGCCATGTGAGCGCCGTTCCGTCTGTCAGGGTCAGATATGTACCGGCCTCGGACAAAAACCGCAGGGCGCTGTTCTGCCAGTCGATATATTTCGGATAGGCCTGGGCATCCTGGAAATATCGCCGCTCCATATCGTATATTCCCTCGATATGGTAATATAGAATCAGACAGCCGGTGTGTATCTCCACGCCGGTGAGCTGGCCGGTCTCACCGGTCTCCCGGTTTTCAAAGGAAATGTCCTCCAGGGCGAGATACACACTCTCGTCCGTGGCAGGCACGTCCACGGAGACCGTGCCTATCCGCTCAATAGTGAAGGTATTCTCCTCTGTCTCGAGCCCCCCGCAGACCGTAAGCCGCAGGCTATCGGACTGAATGCTCTCCCGCAGGATGGTCACCCGCACCACCGCCCACCGGCCGCTTTGATAGCAGACCGGTTCGGCGGGGATATAGCCCGCGTCCTCCGCCCCCTGGAGCTGTACCCGCCACACATAGCTTTGGTACTGTTCCTCCGTCACGGTGGAGAGCCACAGCTCCACTGTGAGGAAGCTTTCGCTGTATACGCTGCTCCCGGCGGTGGCATATACCTCCCCGGCGCCGCTGTGATGCACATCGGCATTACGGGCGTTTTCTGCCTCCGTCACGGTGTCGTACTGTATATATTCCGGTACGGCGCCGCCATCGATGCCCAGCAGCAGCCGCAGGCTTTCCGATATTTCCTCATAGCTGAACCCGCCCACAGCCATGGCAGCGCAGGAGAGAGCTAATACAGCGGCGACGATGGCGGCAGTCATCTTCAGCGCCATGCGGCGCTTTTTCATGGACACAGGCCGGGGGCGGCCCTGCGCAATCGCGCTCATGATACGCTGGTCTGCGTCATGAGACAGCTCCACCTGGTCCCATGCGTCACGATAAGCCTGATTCATATTGCGTCCTCCTCTGATAATTTATCCCGCAGATGCCTCCGCGCCCGGCTGAGCCGGGAGGTAACGGCGGTCTGGCTGATATGCAAAATGGAAGCGATCTCTTTGGTGGAATACCCCTCGTAATAGTGCAGATATACCGGCACCCTCTCCCGGACGCTCAGAGCCATGACCGCCCAGAAAATATCCGTCTGCTCCTTCGTCTCAAAGATTAGCTCCTCCGTCAGCGGCTCCGTCCGGCGGCGCTTGGCCGCCCGGAGCTGGTCCCGGCATAGATTCGCCGTCACAGCGGCCAGCCATGCCCGCTCCTTTCCGGGGCGGATGGACTTCTGCCGCTCCATAAGCTTTAAAAACACGCTCTGGCAGATATCCTCCGCATCAGGCCGGGACTTCATATAGCTCAGCGCCAGGTGATACACCATGCTCTTATGGGTCTGATACAGCTCCTGCACATCCACGAGGCTCCACCTCCCTTTCATCGCTCCATCAAGGAGACGAATAAAAGCCCCCCCTTTGTCACAAAGGGGGGAAGAAAAATATCAGATTCTTATTTCAGCACACCCATCCCATCCGGGGACAGGACCAGGGTACGGTAGGGCTGACCCTCCAGGGTGTACCAGGTAAAGGTGCTGCCTTCCAGGGTCATATAGCTGTTGGGGGAGCCCTTCTTGGGAATGGAGACGGAGCCGGGGTTCAAAAACCAGCGGCCCTCCCGCTCCTGCCAGGCGGGGACGTGGGTGTGTCCGGAGAGCACGACCTCGCCCCTGGCCAGAAAGGAGGGAGGCAGGTCCGGGCTGTAAAGATGGCCGTGGGTCATAAACAGCCTCCGCCCATCCTCCACCAGCCAGCCATAATCCGCCGTCACGGGAAAATCCAGCACCTGCTGATCTACCTCCGCCTCACAGTTGCCCCGGACGCAGATGAGCCTGTCCGCCAGGCCGTTCAGCAGCTCGATGGCCCGCTTGGGGCCGTATTGGTCAGGCAGCGCGTTCCGGGGACCATGATAAAGCAGGTCTCCCAGCAGCAGCATATAATCCGCCTGATGACGGGAAAAGGCATCCGCCAGCTTCTGGACGCATTGAGCCGCCCCGTGGAGGTCGGAGGCAATGATATATTTCATGATATTCTCCCTTCTGTAGGCTAATCCGGCGATTTCCCAAAAACAGGATTGACCGCCGGGCCATTCAAATTTATAATAGGATATATTATTTTAACTGTGAGCGGCAGCGCTCCCATATATATGAGGTGAAA
Source organism: Oscillospiraceae bacterium (assembly GCA_021203045.1). GTDB lineage: Bacteria > Bacillota > Clostridia > Oscillospirales > Oscillospiraceae > CAJOIG01. The sequence continues at coordinate 17,145 of JAJQBY010000102.1, forward strand.
AGAATGGATCAATTTCGCGGCAGCGCGGGGTATGTGGCCTCGCCGGAGCTGCTGGGCAGCGTGAACATCGCCATGGCCCTGGAAAAGCCCCTGCTGGTAAAGGGGGAGCCGGGCACAGGCAAGACCATGCTGGCCCAGGCGGCGGCAGAGGCCCTGGGGATGGAGCTTCTGGTGTGGAGCATCAAATCCACCACCAAGGCCCAGGACGGGCTGTATGTATACGACACCGTCCAGCGGCTGTATGACAGCCAATTCGGAGCGGACGTGTCCGATATCGGCAAGTATATCAAGCTGGGCATGCTGGGACAGGCGTTCAAAAAGGAAGCCCGCTGCGTGCTGCTGATCGATGAGATCGACAAGGCGGATATAGAATTCCCCAACGACCTGCTATGGGAGCTGGACAGGATGGAATTTTATATCCCGGAGACAAAGGAGACGGTGACGGCGGCCCAGCGGCCCCTGGTCATCATCACCTCCAACGCGGAAAAGGAGCTGCCGGACGCCTTTTTGCGCCGGTGCATCTTCCACTATATCGACTTTCCCGATGAGGAGATGATGGAAAAGATCCTCCGGGTACACTTCGACCATCTGGAGGACAAGCTCCTTCGCCAGACGCTGGAGGCGTTTTACGCCGTCCGGGCCCTGCCGGGATTGCAGAAAAAGCCCTCCACCTCGGAGCTGATCGACTGGGTGCAGGCCCTGCAGATCGGCGGCGTGAGCCCCGACCGCATCCGGAAGGAAATGCCCTTCGCCGGCGTCCTTCTGAAGAAAAACGAGGATCTGGACGCCCTGACCCGCGCCCAGAAGAACAAGCGCTGGTAAGAGCATGTTCACGGGATTTTTCTTTCTGCTCCGGGTCAGGGGGTTGAAGGTCTCCCTTCAGGAATGGCGAACGCTGCTGGAGGGGCTGGAAAAAGGCCTGCACGAGTCGTCCCTGACCGGGTTTTACTATCTGGCCCGGGCCGTGCTGGTGCATACGGAGGCGGATTTTGACCGCTTCGACCAGGTGTTTCTGGAGTATTTCCGGGATGTCCAGCCCTTTGACGAGCTGCCCAGGGAGCTGGAGGAGTGGCTCTCCAAGCCCATCGACCCGGTGGAATACGACCCCGCCGCCCTGACAAATCAGGGTCTGGACATCGAGACCATCCGGAAAATGCTGGAGCAGCGGATGCAGGAGCAGCACGAGCGTCACGACGGCGGCACCCATTGGGTGGGCACCGGCGGGGCCTCCCCCTTCGGAAATTCCGGCTATTACCCCGGGGGCATACGGGTAGGCGGCCAGGGCCGGAACCGCTCCGCCCTGCAGGTGGCAGGAGAGCGGAGCTTTCGGGATTTCCGGGAGGACACAGTGCTGGAGACAAGGCAGTTCCAAATGGCCTTCCGGCGGCTGCGGCAGTTTTCCGCCCTGGAGGACGGGCCGAAAACAGAGCTGGAGCTGGACGAGACCATCAAGCAGACAGGCGACAACGCCGGTCAGCTCCGTCTGGTATTCGGCCGGCCCCGGCGGAACACGGTGAAGCTGCTGATGCTGTTCGACTCCGGCGGCTCCATGTGGGAGTTCACCAAGCTTACCGCCAGCCTGTTCCAGGCCGTCAGCAAGGAATCGAAGTTCAAGGATTTAAAAATATACTACTTCCACAACTGCTTTTACGATGACCTGTACACCGCCCCCGGCTGCCATCACTCCACAGCCGTCAGCACGGAATGGGTGCTGTCCCAGCTGGGCCAGGACTATAAGGTCATCGTGGTGGGGGACGCCTCCATGGCTCCCTATGAGCTGCTGAGCCCCGGCGGGTGCAGCGATTACTACACCTATAATAAGGAGCCGGGCATCGACTGGATCGGAAAATTCACCGGCCGCTATGACCGGATGATCTGGCTCAACCCGCTGCCGCAGGAAAACTGGGAGTGGGGCTACGGTAGCGACACCATCCGCATCATCAAAAAGGCGGTGCCCATGTATCGCCTGACCCTGGAGGGGCTGCAGCAGGGGCTGAAATATCTGACCGCCGCAAGATAAGCGCGTCAGACCCTCTCTGCCGCCTTTTTCGGGGTGCGGAGATGGATGACAGAGCAGCGCTCCCAGGCCTGCCCCGCCTGTCATATTCCCCAGGGTGACGGGCAGCAGGTTTTTCCACAGGAAGGCTCCCCAGCCCAGTCCGGCCTCCGTCACGCCATAGCGGATGCAGGCGAACAGCCCGCCGGGGATATAGAACATATTGGCCACGCTGTGCTCAAAGCCGCACAGAACGAACACCATGATGGGCAGATAAAGGGCGCCGATCTTTCCCGCCGGGCCGCTGGCCCCCATAGCCATCCACACGGCCGTGCACACCAGGAAATTGCAGAGGATTCCCCGAAGAAAGGCCGTTCCGAAGGGCAGCGCCGTCTTTGCCGCCGCTGTGGCGATAAGGCTTTCATAGCAGCTGTCAAAGGTCCCGGCCCATACGGTCATGGCCGCCACCAGGACAGACCCGGCAAAATTACCCAGATACACCACCAGCCAGGCGATCAGAAGCCTTCGGACGGTGAGCCGCTTTTCCAGCACGGGAATAATCATCAGATTGTTCCCGGTGAAAAGCTCGCTGCCCATGACCACCACCATGGCCAGGCCTGCCGGAAAGATCAGAGCGCCGGCCATCTTCCCCAGCAGGGCGGAGCCGATGGTGGAGGCTGTCCCCGCCAGGGCGATAAAGGCCCCGGCCAGCATGGCCAGCAGGAACATCCGCCCCTTGGGAGTATCCGCCTTGGCGGCCCCGGCGGTGATATAGTTTTCTGCAATCTGTTTTGATGTCATAACGTACCTCCTGATGTTACCTCTACCAGTGAGGATATACCAAAACCTCCCGATATGTCAACAGGCCGGTAAGCCCGCCGGCCAAATATTATTATTTTATTACAAGAGAGAGAATTTGCTTATGCTGAACCAACCAAATCTTGCCGTAAACCAGGCGGGTCATCTGATCATCGGCGGCGTGGACGCCATGGCCCTGGCGGAAAAATACGGCACGCCCCTATATGTGCTGGATGAGGACATGGTCCGAAGCCAGATGGCCCTTTATGCGGAGGAAATGGCAAAAAACCTTCCCCCCGGCAGCCGTCCCTATTTTGCCAGCAAAGCCCTGAGTTGCAAGGCGATGTACCGCATCGCAAAGGAGCAGGGCATCGGGGCGGACACCGTCTCCATGGGAGAGATCTATACCGCCCTGTCCGCCGGGTTCCCGGCGGAGGATATCTACTTTCACGGCTGCGCCAAGCCCTGGGCTGAGATAGAATACGCCGTGAAAGCCGGGGCGGGCCTTTTCGGGGTGGACAGTCTGGAGGAGCTGGCCCGCATCGACCGCTGCGCCGGAGAGCAGGGCGTCCGCCAGCGGGTGCTCCTGCGTGTCACTCCGGGGATAGACCCCCACACCTTCGATGCGGTGGACACCGGCCAGGTGGACTGCAAATTCGGCGAGGCCATCCAGACCGGCCAGGCCATGGCCATGGTGCGCCAGGCCCTGGCGTCGGAAAATATCCGGATAGCGGGCTTTCACTGCCACATCGGCTCCCAGATCGGGGGGCCGGAGCCGCTTTTGCAGGCAGTGGATATCATGCTGGAATTTATGAACGAGGTGCGCCGGGAGCTGGGCTATACCGCCGGGATACTGGATCTGGGCGGCGGCCTGGGTGTCCCCTATACGGCGGAGGAACCGGCTGTGGACTATGCCGCCGTCATCCGCAGCGTGGGCGAGCATCTGACCCACCGGTGCCAGGCCCTGGACTATCCTCCGCCCGCCGTTTTCATGGAGCCGGGGCGCAGCATCGTGGCCGCCGCCGGTGTGACGCTGTATACCGTTCAGGGTGTTAAGCCCATCCCCGGCTGCCGGGACTATGTGCTGGTGGACGGAGGAATGACGGATAACCCCCGCTACGCCCTGTATCAGTCCCGGTATACCGCCCTGATCGCCAATCGGGCCGGGGAACCGGCAGACTGCACCGTCACCCTGGCGGGACGCTGCTGTGAGAGCGGAGATCTGATCGGTGTGGATATGCCCATGCAGAGGCCCGCTGTGGGCGATATTGCGGCGGTGCTGGTCACGGGAGCCTATAACTACTCCATGGCCTCCAACTACAACCGCATCCCCCGTCCCCCGGTGGTCATGCTCCGGAACGGTCAAGACCGTCTGGCCGTCCGGCGGGAGACTATGGAGGATCTGGTATCCTGCGACATATAACGGGAGGGAACAGCTATGAAAACCATCGCTATCGTGGGCATCGAGAAAAATCTGAAGCATTATATCGCCGCAGTCCATGGGCTGGAGCTGGAGCCGGTCATCACCACCGACCCCGCTGCAGCGGCGGCCTGCGACGGGCTGCTGCTGCCGGGGGGCGGAGACATCGACCCGGCCCTGTTTCACGAGGAAAATCAGGGCTCCACAGACATCGACCGGCCCCTGGACGAGGCCCAGCTGGAGGCCCTGGCCCGGTTCGTTCAGAAATCGCGGCCCGTGATGGGCATCTGCAAGGGTCACCAGGTCATCAACGTCTATTTCGGCGGGACCATCATTCAGGATCTTGCCACCGCCCCGGCCCACAGGCACCTGGGCGAGGCAGGGGACAACGTCCACCCCCTGACCGTATATCCCGGCTCTCCCCTGTATGATCTGTACGGCGCTCATATCGCCGTGAACAGCGCCCATCATCAGGGGCTGGGCGCCATCGGGGCGGGCCTGCGGGTCACCGCCGCCGCTCCGGACGGCACGGTGGAGGCCATCGTCCACGAAGGCCTCCCTATCCTGGGGGTGCAGTTTCACCCGGAACGGATGTGCTTTGCCAAGGCCCGCCCGGACACCGCGGACGGAGAGCCCCTGCTGCGGTATTTCAAATCCCTGCTGGACAGATGAGCCCTCCGGCATCCGTCCACCCAATACAGAAAAGAGCCTGTACCCGTGGTCCCACGGATACCGGCTCTTGAATTGCGGTCGATTTATTGATTTATCAATACATGCCGCCCATGTCGCCGCCGCCCTGGGGAGCAACGGGAGCGGGGGGCTCCTTGATATCGGTGACAAGGCTCTCGGTGGTCAGGACCATGGAGGCCACGGAGGCAGCGTTCTCCAGAGCGCTGCGGCAGACCTTGGTCGGGTCAACCACACCGGCTGCGATCATATCGCAGTAATCCTCCTTGGCGGCGTCGAAACCGAAGGTGGGCACATCGCTGCTCATGACCTTATCCAGGATGACAGCGCCCTCCAGGCCGGCGTTGGCCGCGATCTGCATGATGGGAGCCTGGAGCGCCTTGGCAATAGCAACGGCGCCGGTCTTCTCATCGCCCTCAAGGGTCTCCGCCACAGAGGCAGCGGCCTTGGAGCCCAGCACATAGGCGGTGCCGCCGCCGGCCACGATGCCTTCTTCCACAGCGGCGCGGGTGGCGTTCAGGGCATCCTCGATGCGCAGCTTCTTCTCCTTCATCTCGGTCTCGGTAGCGGCACCGACCTTAATGACGGCTACGCCGCCGGCCAGCTTGGCAAGGCGCTCGTTGAGCTTCTCCTTGTCATACTCGCTCTCGGTGGACTCGATCTGGTTCTTGATCTGATGGATACGATCGGCGATGTCCTTGCCGTCTCCGGCGCCGTCCACGATGATGGTATCCTCCTTGGTGACCTTGACCTGACGGGCGCGGCCCAGCATATCAATGGTGGCGTCCTTCAGCTCCATGCCCAGATCAGAGGAGATCACCTGGCCGCCGGTCAGGATGGCGATATCCTGGAGCATCTCCTTGCGGCGGTCGCCGAAGCCGGGGGCCTTGACGCAAACGCAGGTGAAGGTGCCGCGCAGCTTGTTCAGGATGATGGTGGCAAGGGCCTCGCCCTCCACGTCCTCCGCGATGATCAGCAGCTTCTTGCCGGCCTGCACGACCTGCTCCAGGCAGGGCAGGATGTCCTGGATGTTGGAGATCTTCTTATCGGTGATGAAGATGTAGGGATCGTCCAGAACGGCCTCCATCTTCTCGTTATCGGTGACCATATAGGGGGTGATATAGCCCCGGTCGAACTGCATGCCTTCCACGACCTCGGAATAGGTCTCGGCGGTCTTGGATTCCTCCACGGTGATAACGCCGTTCTGACTGACCTTCTCCATGGCCTCCGCGATCAGCTTGCCGATCTGCTCATCGCCGCTGGAGACGGCGCCCACGCGGGCGATGTCGCCGGAGCCGGAAACGGGCTGGGAGTTGGCGCGGATGGCGGCCACAGCGGCCTCGGTGGCCTTGCTGATGCCCCGGCGCATGACCATGGGGTTGGCGCCAGCGGCCAGGTTCTTCAGGCCCTCGCGGATGATGGCCTGGGCCAGGATGGTGGCGGTGGTGGTGCCGTCGCCGGCCACATCATTGGTTTTGGTGGAGACCTCCTTGATCATCTGAGCGCCCATATTCTCAAACGGGTCGTCCAGCTCGATCTCCTTGGCGATGGTCACGCCGTCGTTCGTTACCAGGGGTGTGCCGTATTTCTTGTCCAGCACCACGTTGCGGCCCTTGGGGCCTACGGTGATCTTGACGGTGTCAGCCAGCTGATCTACACCACGCTGCAGGGCGGCGCGGGCTTCTTCTCCATAAATAATCTGTTTTGCCATGATGATTTCCTCCTGTTATTCCACAACAGCCAGGATGTCGCCCTGGCGCACGATGGTGTACTCCTCGTCCTCCACCTTCACAGTGGTGCCGCTGTACTTGCCGGTGATGATACGGTCGCCGGTCTTGACCTCCATTTTGACCTCGTTTCCGTCTACCATGCCGCCGGGGCCAACGGCCACGACTTCAAAGATCTCCGGCTTCTCCTGGGCGGATGCGGCGAGGATGATGCCGCTCTTGGTCTTTTCCTCCGCCTCCAGGCGCTTGACGACTACCTTGTCTGCCAACGGTTTCAGTGTCATGATGTAACTGCCTCCTGTTGCTATAGAAATATTTTTTTAAACAAATTTTTATACGTTAGCACTCATTGACTCGGAGTGCTAACGTATAAATAATAACCTACTTATTGGCTTTCTTCAACTGGTAATCTGCACAAAAATGAATGAATTTCCAGTTTCTGTATTGTTAAAAATACATATATAGATTGCACTGTATCATGCCGTTATACAATTTACGGCGCTTATCGGCAGGTTTCCCGTAAAACTGCTCGAAGGACGGCTCAGAGGATATGACGAACCGCTTCCACCCCTCGGCCTGGGGTCTTGCCCCCATAGCCCGATAGAGGGCGCGGGCCTGGTCAATCTCCAGCATCCGCTTGCCGTAAGGGGGATTGCACACCATGACGCCCTTTTCCGCGGGGACAGGGGCCTTCAGGGCGTCCGCCACAGAGAAGGTAATATCCTGGGCCACCCCGGCCCGGCGGGCGTTCTCCCGGCTCAGGGCCACGGCCTTGGGGTCGATATCCGAGGCGAAGATGTGATAGGGGCCGGGGTATTCCAGGCTGCGGGCCTCCTCCGCCGCCTGACGCCAAAGCGTCCTGGGGGCAAAGGCCCCCCATTCCTGGGCGGAAAAGCTCCGGTTCAGACCGGGAGCACGGTTATGTGCGGCCAGGGCCGCCTCGATGGGGATGGTGCCGCTGCCGCAGAAGGGGTCGTAAAAGGCATCCCGCCCCCGATAGCGGGCAAAGCCCACCATGGCCGCCGCCAGCGTCTCCCGCAGGGGCGCGGTCACATGGCCCGGGCGGTATCCCCGCTTGAACAGGGGTGCGCCGGAGGTATCCAGATATAGCTCCGCTTGGTCCTTCACGATGGCAAACTGCAGCTGATACAGCGCACCGCTCTCCGGCAGCCACTGGACGCCGTAGGTCCGGCCCAGAGCGGTGGCCGCCGCCTTCTTGATGATCTTCTGGCAGTCCGGCACGGAATGGAGCTGACTGTCCAGGCAATGTCCCTTCACGGGGAACTGCCCGTCCCGGGGGATATAGTCCCCCAGGGGCAGGGCGCGCACGCCCTCGAAAAGCTCGTCGAAGTTCCGGGCGGGAAAGCGGCCCAGGAGCAGCAGCACCCGCTCCCCGGTACGCAGGCGGATGTTGGCCTTGGCGCAGGCCAGGCCATCGCCGGAAAACCAGACCCGGCCGTTCTCCGCCCGGACGTTTTCCAGCCCCATCCGCCGCAGCTCCTCCGCCGCAGGCCCCTCCAGGCCGAAAAGACAGGGGACAGCAAAATCAGGCATTATCCTCAGTATCCTCCCGGGCGGCGTCCGCAGGCGCTGCCGGTGTCTCCGGGGCGGCAGGCTCCGCAGGGGTCTCGGACTCCTCAGGAGCCGCCTCCGCAGGCGCTGCTTCCGCATAGGTCACGGCCTCCGCCACCTGCTCCGGCGCCACGGGAGCTTCGGGCTCGGCCTTTCCGGGCGCTGCGGCAGGCTTGGGGGCCGGCTCCTTCTTTTCCTTGGCCGCCTTGGTCTTTTTCGTCTTCTTGGGATCATAGACCCCCGCCAGGATCAGCACCAGCTCTACGACCGCATAGACGATCAGCACCGCCGCGATAATGGACAGGGCCACGGCCGCGCCATAGGACAGGGTGCCCACCTTATCAGCCTGCACCGTCACGGCGCTGAGATAGGTATAGCCATCCTCCACCTCCGCGATAACGCCGGAGGAGACCATCCACTCGCTGTTGCTGTCATACCACTGTGCCAGCAGCCGGTCCACGGTGGTGATATTGTCTGTAGTCAGGCCGGACACGATGATGTGATAGCTCATGGAGCTGCTGGCCCCGGTAAGGTAATCGCTGGTCTCCGTGGTCAGGCCGGCAAACTCCTCATACTGGGAGGCCGGGAAGCGGATAGCCACGAACTGATTGCCCACCGGCGTCACGGCATAATAGGCCACCACATTGCCGCTGGCATCGCTCTCCGAGCCGATGATATCCATAACATAGCTGACATCGATCTGCACATACTGCCCGGCCGCGAGGGTGGAGCCGTCCGTCACCTCTGTCGGCCCGGCGATCAGGTCCACGACAGCAAAGCCGCTGACAGCCAGCAACACCACCGCCAGGACCACTGCGATCAGGGCCCGGATCAGTGCAAAGGTCTTTTTGGATGTGTTCTTCTTGGTCTTGACTTGTTTTTCCATGGTAAAACGCTCTCTTTCTGAAAATTAGGTCATTTATTTACGACAGGCGTATTGCCGTTACAGCCTGATCGTCCGCAAGGTATTGATACTCCCGCTCCTGGCAGGAGAAAAGAAGAATCTGCCGCGAGCCGCCCAGCTCCCGGAGAAATGCCAGGGCCTGCTCCATCCGGGCCTGGTCAAAGGTTACCAGGGCGTCGTCCAATATAATGGGACAGGGATCGTCCTCCGGCAGCACCAGCTCGCACAGAGCCAGCCGCAGGGACAGATAGAGCTGATCTCTGGCTCCCTGGGAGAGATATCCCTCCTCCTGACTGGCCGTGTCCTCCGTCCGCTTGGCTTTGGCGGACAGGTCCCGCGCCAGGGTGATCTGGTCATATCGTCCCATGGTCAGGCGGGCGAATATCTCCGCCGCCCGAGCGGCGATCCTCGGGGAGAACCGGCTTCGCAGCTCCCGGTCAGCCTGCTCCAGGACCTCTATGGCCAGGCCAAGGGCCTCGTCCTGCTCCAGAAGGGCCTGACGCCGCTGCTCCTGCTCCGCGATGGCGGAGCGCAGCACCATGGGGTCTCCCAGGGCCTTGGCCTGTCCCACCGCCATGGCCCGCTGCTGACGCAAAGCGTCCAGCCGCTCCCGTCCGGCCTGGACGGTCTGGCTTGCCAGGGCGGCGGGACTGCTGCCGCTGTCGGTGAAGTCCAGCCCCGCCATGGCCCGGCTCTCCGCCTCCTTCTGGGCGGCCTGAGCCCTGGTCAGGGCGTTCTCCGTCTCCTCCAGATGATAGGAGGCCCGCTGCCATACATCCCAAAGGCGGCGGTATTCCGCCAGCAGCGCCTCCATCTCCTCCGGACTGTCCGCGCCGTAGGCGTCCAATATCTTATCCCGCTCCGCCAGGGTATCCTCCTTGGCCTTTTTCAGGTTCTGCATCCGCAGATATACCATAACGAACAGCAAAACCAATATGCCTCCGGTGGCGATCAGCTCCGTCTGCCAGGGCAGCACCAGGGCCAGCAGAAAGGCGATCGCGCCCAGGCCCAGCGGTACAAAGGCGATCCAGGGCGGCGGCAGCTTGGCGGCCAGCTTTTCCAGCTCCCGGACGTTTCCCGCATCGATATCCGTCCGGCGGCGGGCCTCCTCCGGCCCCATGTCTCCATAGGGTGTGTCATCCAGGGCGGCCTGAGCGGCAGCCTCCTCCTTTTCCGCCTGGGTCTGGGCCTGCTGGCATTCCTGAACGGACTGCCGCGCCCGGGTCATATCCCCCAGGGCGTCCCGCCGCTGCTGGGCCCGGGCCTGCTCCATCTGACGAACGGCCTGGGTCTGGGCCTCCTCCGCGGCAGCGATGGATTTATCCAGAGTTTCCACCGTCTTGGCGGCCTGAGCAAGCTTATCCAGGGCAGCCTGGTTTTCCGCCATCTCCGCCTCCAGCTCCTGGATAGCCCCCCGCCTGCCGCTGCGCCGCCGACGCCAGGCCTGGAGCTGCTTGTCCGCCTGAGAACAGGACTGCTCCTCGTCCCCGGCGGTCACAAGGGCGTTGATACGCTTTTCCAGCTCCGGGTCGTTTGATATGCCCAGGCCGGCCTGCCGGATGAAAGCGGTGCGTTCAAACACCTCTCTCGGCGCGCCGGTCAGGGTCTGGCCGCAGGAATCCCCGGTCAGACCGGGCACCGGGGTGTCCGTTCCCGTAACGGTGGCGGAAAACGCCTGCATGGGCTGGTTGGCCCGCTCTGTCCGCCGCTGAAGGGTGACAGGGCCCTCCGCCGTCTCTATATCCATGGTCCCGGCCATGGGCGTGCCGCTCCAGGGGCGGTATTTGACCTTATCCGGCTGCTGGCCCTGCCTGGCCCGCTGAGCGGTGCTGATGCCGTACAGCATGGCCCGTATGAAAGCGCACCAGGTGGATTTTCCGCTCTCGTTGGGCGCATATATGACGTTCAGCCCATCTCCCAGGGTCAGTGTCTTATTTTCCAGCGCCCCGAAGGACGCGGTCATTTTTTTGATCTTCATAGCTTTATCCTGATATATAGAAACAAATTATCCAATAGTCTCCCATACTACCGCCCGCTGGCGGTGTATACTGCTGCACAAAGCACGACTGCTAAATAAGCCTCGCAGAGTTCGCCGCCGCAGCGGCGAATAGAGTTGGATTATTTTTTGCCGCGGCGTGTACGTGGCAAAAAATTCTTCTCGGCCCGGGAGTGTGCGAGCGCAAGCGAGTGCGCGGGTCGGGCCGATGCCCCTTCATCTGCGATTGTATCGCAGATGATTTATGGCAGGGGCGGTTCCTCCCCGTTTTCCAGAGCCTGAAGGCCGAACCGGGCCGCAAGGCTTATCCGCGCCCGCTCCGGTCCCTCCGGGGCGGCCTGATACTGCGCCCACAATCTGGCCAAAAACAGCCCCCGCAGGCTGTCCTGCTCCCGGCCCTCCCAGATATCCCGCCGGGGGCGGGTCTCATCCCGCAGCTCCAGGGCAAAAAATCGTCCCTCCAGCGCACGGGTCAGGGCCGCCCGGTCCGGGGCCTGATCTGTCTCTCCGGTCAGCCGTATACGATATATGTCCCGGGCCGTATCCCGGCAGAGGGCCTCCTCCACGGCGGCCAGGGGGTCCCGGTCCGTCACGTCCACAGAGAGAAGCTCATACCGCCGCCCGTCCATGGGAAGCTGCTCTATCCGGCAGGCGCCCGGCTCCAGCTCGGCCAGAATGACCCCCTTCTGCCCTGTCTCATCAAAGCCCCGGCCCTCCGGACAGCCCGGCCAGGCATAGACGGTGCTCCCCGCCAGGCGGGGGCCGCTGTAGCTGTGGATATGGCCCAGGGCCGCATAATCCATGCCGCTGGCGGCAAGCTCCGATTCCGTGATGGCTCCATAAGGGGAGTCCGGGTCTCCCACCTCTCCGTGGAGCACCAGGATATCCGTCACCCCCGGGACCTTTTCCGGGGGACGGAAGCCGGCCAGGGGCGGATTTCTGTGATGACCGGTGAAGGCCGCGCCGAATATCCGGGCGTTCAGCTCCGGCAGCGGGACGCATTGGATATCCTCCCCGGTGAATACATGTACATTCTCCCCCAGCCGCAGGCCGGACCAGGGAGAGCGGGGGCCGTACCAGTCGTGGTTCCCGGGGGCGATGAACACAGGAACGGCCATCTCCGCCGTCACCGCCTCGATGAGCCGGGCGGTCTCCGCAAAGGCGTTATCCGAATCGAACAGGTCCCCCGCAAAAAGGACCATATCCACCCGCTCCTCCCGGACGATGGCGGCCATGCGCTCCAGCAGGGTGCGCTGCTCCGCCCGCCGCTGGGCGGAGCGCTCCCGGCCCAACGCCTGAAAGGGAGAATCCAGATGCAGATCCGCCGCATGAAGAATGCGTATCATAGAATTCTCATAGCCTCCGCCTTCACACAGAGGCCCGTCTCCGTATCGATATCAAACAGACAGCACTCCATCTTTCCCGGCCCGTTCCCCGAGCGGTAGCGTCTAGGCGGGTCGCCCAAAAATTTATTGATGGACTGCTCCACATCTATCCCCAGGACGCTGTAGGTAGCTCCGGTCATGCCCAGATCGCTGATGTAGCCCGTTCCCTTAGGAAGAACGGCCGCATCGGAAGTCTGCACATGGGTATGGGTGCCCCACACGGCGCTGACCCGTCCATCCAGGAAATAGCCCATGCCCAGCCGCTCGCTGGTGGCCTCGGCGTGCATATCCACCAGGATGATCTTCGGCTTCGGGTCAAGCTCCTTCAAAAGGCAATCCACCTCCACAAACGGGTTGTCCGTATTGGTATCCAGGGTGAAGCGCCCCAGGGCGTTTATGACGCATATCTCCCCGAAGGGGGTGCGGTATACCCCAAAGCCCCGGCCGGGACACAGGGGGGCATAATTGATGGGCCGCAGGACACGCACGTTGTCCGCCAGATAGGGCTGAAGCTCCCAGCGCACCCAGGTGTGGTTTCCCAGGGTGATGACGTCCGCCCCGGCGGCCAGGATACGGTCGCACTGCTGGGGGGTCACGCCCACCACATTGGCGTTTTCCCCGTTCACCACCACAAAGGAGGCCCCCAGCTCCCGCCGGAGGGTCCGCAGACGGTTTTCCAGAAAGGTGAGGCCGGGGGCGCCGCAAACGTCCCCCACGGCCAGAATGCTGATTATCATGCTTTGCTCCTTGAGAGGCCGTCAGGCCCCTGAAATTTTTTCATGTATTAAATATATCACAACACGACGGGAAATACTAGCGGTGAAAGAGGGGTAAAGTATGAACAAATTGTCATTTTTTAAGGGCGTCGGCATCGGATTGATGGTCGGCTCCGTAGTGGGGATGGCGGCCGCGCCCCGGAAAAAGAAGATGAACATCGGCAAAGCCCTGCGGTCCATGGGCGACGTGATGGACAATGTGGCCGGCAGTATAGGGCTTTAATCAGATAAAAAGCGAGTTTTTATCTGATTAAAGGGGCAGCGGCCCGACCCGCGCACTCGCTTGCGCTCGCACACTCCCGGGCCGAGAAGAATTTTTTGCCACGTACACGCCGCGGCAAAAAATGATCTAATTTTATTTGCGCCTGCGGGCGCAAACTCTGCGAGGCTTTTTCCCCATAAGGGGAGAGTCAACGGGCGTGTATAAGGGATTAACAGAAAAATTTTTTCCGAAAATATATTTTTTCTAAACACCCCCTTGCAATCTGGTTCGGCTTGTGCTACAATACTTGGGCGCGAGCGGCATTAGCTCAGCTGGATAGAGCGTCTGGCTACGGACCAGAAGGCCGGGGGTTCGAATCCCTCATGCCGTGCCAATCGGAGGATCCGGATTTGTTTTCATCTCAGGAAACAGGTCCGGGTCTTTTGTTATTCCCGGACAGGCCGCAAAAAATGAGGGGCACGCTTTATACGCGCCCCCCATTTCTTTCCATGTCGCTTTGATTACTTGAGCTCGACCTTCGCGCCCACATCCTCCAGCTGCTTCTTCAGAGCCTCGGCCTCGTCCTTGGAGACCTGCTCCTTGATGGTGGCGGGAACGCCCTCCACCTTGGCCTTGGCCTCAGCCAGGCCCAGGCCGGTGATAGCGCGGACTTCCTTGATGACCTTGATCTTCTCAGAGCCGAAGTCGGTCATGACCACGTCAAACTCGGTCTTCTCCTCCACGGCGGGGCCGGCAGCGGCAGCGGGAGCGGCCACAGCGGCAGCGGCGGAAACACCGAACACATCCTCGATCTCGTGAACCAGCTCAGCCAGTTCCATAACGCTCAGAGCCTTGATCTCGTCGATCATGGCGGTAACTTTTTCGCTAGCCATTTTAAACATATCCTCCTAAGTAGTTAGTAAAAATAAGGGGTGCCGAATCGATCATTCGGCGGCGGGGGCTTCCTCTGCGGGAGCGCCGCCCTTCTGCTCCAGGACCTGGCCCAGTACTACGGCCAGAGAAGTGATGGGAGCGAGCATGGTGCCCAGCACCTTGGAATACAGCGCGTCCTTAGAGGCCAGACCGGACAGCTCCGCGATCTCGGCGGCGTCCAGCACCTTGCCCTCCACGAAAACGCCCTTGATGGTGAACATATCACCCATCTTTTCGCTGAAATCGTTCAGCTGATAGAGCGGGGTCAGGGGGTCCTCTGCGCTGGTGGCGAGGGATGTGGTACCGTTGAGCTGGTCTACCAGCTCGTCCAGCCCCACCTGGGTCATGGCGAGACGGGTCAGGGTATTCTTCACCACGGAGTACTCCACGTTCTCCGCCCGCAGGTTCCGGCGAAGCTCGGTATCCTGCGCCACATTGATGCCCCGGTAATCCACCAGAACGCCACCCTGTGCGGCCTGGAGCCGCTCCTTCAGAGCCTCCACGATGGCCTGCTTTTCAGAAAGTATGGCTTTGCTTGGCATATTGGTTTTTCACCTCCTGAAATAAAAAATGTCCTTGTCCAAAGAGACAACGGCACACAGAAAGATGCAGTATTAAGCGATTCATCTGATGTCCTCGGCGGGTCTTACGCCCGAAGGCCGCCTGCTGTCTTTGAACAGTTATGTATGATAGCATAGTTTCCCGGCAGTGTCAAGAAATTTTTGAGAGAGATCCCATTTATAATATGTATCGACGGACCGCGGCCCTGGAGCAGATCGGCCCGCAGGCAAAAAAAGACCCCTCAAACCATTGCAGTTTAAGGGATCTTCATGGAGCTGCTGGGCGGATTCGGACCGCCGACCTCGTCATTACCAATCCTCTCAAAGCGGTTGCATCTTAACGCGTCTTTTTGCAATTTATCGTTTCAATCCATTCTGCTGCAACGGTTTTACAATTTCACCTCATGCAACCTATTATGTCTTATTGTCCGCTTTTATGGCCTATTTTTTCATGAATGTTGCGACTTTTGTTGCGACTTTTTGGAGGTAATTTTTCCATCCCTGAACCTGGCCACTTCACCTTGTGAACATCATCGCGCACTCTGATTGCATAGGGAGACATCAACATGGAGGAAAAAAGAATCTCCGGCAAGTGTACGGTGAGATCGTTGTCTATCAGACCGAGGACGGACGCGACTGGATGTGAAATTTGAGTATGAAACCGTCTGGCTCTCTCTTGAGCAGATGGCTGAGCTGTTTCAACGAGATAAGTCTACCATATGATATGGTTCAGCCATAGGATAATCTCCTTCTATTACCCCAGACCAATTACTAGCAACTTACACATGTGCGCCACTCGCAAGCCTTCTTTAGTTTTTATTATATCAATTTTCGCGAGTCTTGTAAATGTATCCGCGTTCCCCAGGTGGCTCAAATTTTCATGAGCGCGGTGTCTCTAGGTACCGTTTCCTTTGAATTGCAGTCGTAGCAGTGTTTGGCGGCAGCTCTGATACCAGAACTGCCGCCATCGCTTCTTCCTTTCAGGCCAGCGCCTTCCCCATCGCCAGGCACGCCGCCTCCGCATCGCTGTCCGGTGC
>JAJQBY010000114.1 GCA_021203045.1 Oscillospiraceae bacterium
ACTGATAACGGGCAGCAGTCCAGTTGGTGGTGACCTGATAGTAGTCGCCCAGGTAAACCATCAGCTTGTTGTACTCGCTCATGATCTCGTTGCCGTCCCAGATATCGGAGATATCCACACCGTCGCCCACGGTCTCACGGACAGCGAAGTAGTTGGCCGCGGTCACAGCGTCAACAGTGGCCTCGGAGTCGCACATATACTGGATGAACAGCTTGGCAGCCGCGATCTTGGCGTCATCGCCGTTATCGAAGATGCCGAAGCCCCAGATGCCGCCGCACAGAGCGGGATCAGAGCCATCCTCGGTGGGGAAGGCCATGAACAGGATCTCATCGCCGCTCAGGGTCAGGCCAGAGCCGGTGCCGGCGCTGTTGGGATCCAGCTGCTGGGCGATGTTCCAGCAGAAGGCCATGTTCAGAGTGCCCTGATAGAACTCGGCGATCTCATCGCCGCCGACGATGGATGCGTCGAACTCGATGCCGTCAGCCGCCACCAAAGCCTCAAGAGCGGCAGCGTTCTCCTCGGAGTCCCAGGTATAGGCGGTGTGATCCTCGTTGGCGAAGGTGCCGCCGTACATGTTGTTGACAAGGGCGCGGGTACCCTGGTCACCGCCCTGGCCGCCGCAGTAGACAGCGCCCACAGCAGCGCCGGTGTACTCATAGACAGCCTGAACAGCCGCCAGGAAGTCCTCTGTGGAGTTCCAGGTGTGGGTCTCCTCATCCAGATACTGCATTGCGCCGGCAGCCTCGAAGACCGTCTTGTTGATGGCCATGCAGTGCGCGGTCATGACCAGAGGATACTCATAAAGAGCGCCGTCGGAGCTGTAGCAGGCGTCCAGCGCGGCAGAGTTGATCTCCTCGATATCGGTGTCGTCCAGCAGGTCGGAAATGTCCACCATGTAGCCGCTGGCGCCCCAGTCGGCGACCAGACGCTCGGGGCCTTCCATGATCAGGTCGGGGCCTTCGCCGGCGGCAAGAGCGGTGTTGACCTTCTCATCGCCGTTGGTGTAGTCAAGATATTCCACGGTGACGGAGATGCCGGTGGCCTCGGTGAAGGCGGCGGTCAGCTCGTTAACAGTGGCCTCGTCGCCCCAGTTGCCGATGGGATAGGTCCACAGGGTGATGGAGTCGGCCACCTCGCCGTCGGCCTCGTCAGCCTCTGCCTCGGTCTCGACTTCAGCTTCAGTCTCGACGGCCTCAGCCTCGGTGTCATCTGCGGCATCGGAGCTGTCCGAGCTGCTGCAGGCAGCAAGGCCAAAGACCATGACCATTGCAAGTAAAAGTGCAAGAATCTTTTTCATGTTTTTGCCTCCATTTTTAAATTAGATTTGCAAATAGTGCAAATGCACAAGACAGGACTGTGCTCCCATCTGTGAAGATTGCACAAAAATATTTGTTGCATGTCAAGTCATTTTTTAGACAAAATATAATTTTCTTCAAATTTCTGTAAATCGCAGGCAAAGGCCGGATATATCGTCCGGATGAGGTTCAATTTATAAATTGGACTTTTTCACCAGACCCGACATATCTCTGCAAAAATTATTTCACAGGCGGCAGTCGCCCTTCATATCTCTCTTGACTTTTTTTGTAAATACAGCTAGTCTAATTTATAATCAATCCCCTGACACCGGGGACAGAAAGGGACGTTTTGTCATGAAAAAGCACATTCTCTGCCTGGGTGACTCCAACACACACGGCTATTGCGCCGATCCCCGCGACTGCGCCGACGGCGGCAACCGCTTCAATGAGGACGAGCGCTGGACCTGCCGGCTGCAAGCGGCGCTGGGAGCCGGCTATCTGGTCACAGAGGAGGGGCTTTCCGGCCGCACCACCGTGTTCCCCGACCCGCTACACTAGAGCATGGACGCCCTTTCGGTGATCTACTCCCTGCTGAAAAGCCATGAGGTGATCGACCTGCTGATTATCATGCTGGGCACCAACGACACCAAGCAGCGCCTGGGCGTCAACGCCGTCTGCATCGGTCTGGGGATGCAGCGTCTGGTGCTGAAGGCCATGTCGGTGGACTGTTGGGGAGAGAAAACGCCCAACATCCTCATCGTCGCCCCGCCGCATATCAGGCCTCAATATAACGACCCCGCTATGGGCGAGGGCTGCGCGGAGAAGTCCGCCGGTCTCGCGGAGCAGTACGCCGCCCAGGCAAAGTTGTTGGGCGTTCATTTCATGGACGCGGAGGGCTGCGAGTTCAACAGCATCGACTATATGCACCTCACCCGGAGGGGACACGCCCAGCTGGCCGACCGTCTCGCCGCTCTGGTTCCCGCCCTGCTCCAGTGAGCTGCTGCATATTTGGATCAGTATGTACCTCACCGGTCCTCGGTACGCCCAAAACGCCGTCCTCGTTTTAGGGGACGGCGTTTTGGGCTTTATTCCGGCTTCTCCGGCGGTCGGTCCTGCAGGACCGCCGTTTCCTCCTCGGAGAGGTATTTGGGAAAGATCCGCTCCAGAAACAGGGAGGTGAGCAGACTGGCCAGCACAGGCGTGAAGAACACCGGCCACCAACGCTCCAGAGTGAAAATGAGCAGCTCCGCATTGAGCATCACCACAACGACCGTGGAGGGCAGATGGCGCAGAGCCAGAGCAAAGGCGGTGCGGAACAGGTTTTTGATGCCGAATTCAAACCGTCCCATCAGGGGCACCAGATAGCACAGCACGCCCACCGGGACCAGCAGAGCCACATAATAGGTCATATACATCATCGCACCCAGGTCGGTGCCGTTGTTTGCCACCATGACGTAGTGGCCGTAGGCCAGCAGCAGCGCGACAGGCAGACAGATCAGGTTGACAATGACGCCCTTTTTCAGATTATCCCGAAAGGCACGCCACATCATGGTGAAGGCGCCGTCCTCCTTCTGGCGGAAGGTCTTCACCACGGTGTAGTAGAGGGCCGCGCTGGCCGGAACGATGGTAACGATGGGAAGGCACAGAGCGGCCCAAAAGAGGCCCAGCCCCACAAAATCCACACCCCGGCTGATAAGACGCCAAAATAGGTTATCCGGGTCAAAAACCTGTCGAAACATTGCAAACCTGCCTTTCATATCGGAGGGGCGTCGCAGGCGTATTGGATGCAGCGCTGTGGTAAGGAGGCTTTTCCGTCCGCCTCAGTGGGCGGACTCCACCTCGTCCATCATCTTATCCACCAGAATCAGGCAGCGGGGCACATGGAAGGGGCCCTTGAAGGTGCTTCCCTTGCAGGCAGGCATGGTAGGCAGACCATCCCGGCGCAGATAGCCGTACCACTCGCCATATTCCGGATCGGCGAAATGCTTCTCGGCGTAATCGGCGGTTTTGTTGAACCAGTCGAGATACTTCTCGTCCCCGGTATCCCGATAGAACATCATGGAGGCAATGAGTATCTCGTTGTGCGGCCACCATAGCTTCATGTCGTGTTCATAGGCCTCCGGCGGGCAGCCCAGGCAGTCGATGAAATACAGCAGCCCGCCGTATTCCTCGTCCCAGCCGGCATCGATGGCGTTTTGAAAGATGACCTGGGCGGTCCGGCTCAGTTCGGCGTCCCCGGTATAGTTGGCCTGCTCCTGGAGAAACCAGCTGCCCTCGATATCGTGGCCGGGGTTGACCACCCGGCCGGCGGTAGTATCTATCTGCAGCTCACCGTCCATGCCCACCGTCTCCAGCACGCACTTCAGCTCCGGCTTATAGTGATATTTCAGAATATTGCTGACGCACTCCTCCGCCCGGCGGTCGTAAAGCTCCCGGTTTTCCGGGTCGCACCGGCGCATGACGGCAGTGACGTTCAGATAGATCATAGGGTCGCCGAAGGCGCGGCTGCGGCGGGTCTCGGGAATGGTCTTGGGACCGAGGCCCGTGGGGTCCTTGATCAGTCCGTTATTCAGGTTATACACCATTTCATAGGCGCGGCGGGCGCGTTCGATGCGCACCGTGTCGCCGGTATTGGCGTAATACTCCGCGTTGGCGATGGTATAGAAGTTCTCAGAGTGGCAGTAGCGGCGCTGACGCAGGGGCCTGCCGTCTCCGGTGACGGTGAAATAAAGCCGCCCGCCGGCATCGTGGTTCACACAGTGCTCCTCCAGGAAGTCCAGGCAGGAGCGGGATGCCTCCAGCCACTCGGGGCACTGGCCGTATTGGGTGCACAGATAGGCAAAAATCCAGCCGCACCGGCCCTGCATCCACACGCTCTTGTCAGTGGAATAGATCCTGCCCTTCCGGTCGACGCAGGTATATACGCCGCCGTGCTCCCTGTCCATGCCATACTTCAGCCAGAAGTCCACGCTGCGCTTCAGCTCGTCCCTGACCCACTGATGCCGGGTCTGAAATGCCGTTTTATCCATTTTTGGTTTCGCCCTTTCCTAAATTACAGATCGGTGTTATTTATTTTCTCCCAGGAAGTCCGCCGCCAGGTCGATGACCTGCTCCAGCTCACCGGGCTTTTTATAGCGGTGATCCGCCCCGGGGACCTGCGCCAGCGGCAGTCCGTGGGCCTGACAGAAAGCAATCGAGTCAGCCAGGGAACCACGTCGTCCGCGTCGCCGTGGATGATCAGAATGTCTCCGGGAATCGCCCCCGGCGGATAGAGCTCGTCCAGCCGGTTGGTCCGCAAATCCGAAGCCATCTTCTCCGTCACCAGAAGCTCCCGCTCGAATCCGGTGATCCAGCCCGCCGGCGTCCGCTGCGCCTGTGCCAGCAGACCGGGCAGCAGCCGGGGCATTTGCAGCGCCGGGGAACGGAGCACCAGCCGGGAAAAGACCTCCGGGTGGGCATGGTGGTAGAGCATGGCAATATACCCCCCAAAGCTGGTGGCGAAGCCATAGAGCACCGAAGCGTTTCCCGCCTGTCTCGCATAGGCGCAGACCGTATCCAGGTCGTCCAGGCAGTTCTGTATCCGCAGCGCCCGGCCGTCCACCGGACTGTCCCCATGGGCCGGCCAGTCGAAGTCGATCAGCCCTACGCCGGGGCCGGCCATCCGCTTCGCCAGGGCGGCTATACAGCTGCTCTTTCGATCTCCGGCGAAGCCATGCATGGCCACGATCACCGTTTCTGCCCTCTCCAGGCTCCAGGCGTCGCATACGATGTCATAGCCGTGTCTGCTGTGCAGAAACAAAGCGATCGCTCCCTTCTTTCTTGGGGAACTGCCCGGACGGGCGCATATGATCTTCGGGGCCTGTCCGCCCCCGCGGGGCGGTCTGCCAGATCAGCAGACGTAGCTCCTGCCGGTCTCGTCCCAGGACACCTCGAACAGATCCTGATAGTTGCAGCTCCTGCAGTCCTGAGCCAGCTGCTCCACCTCCGCCTCGGTGGCCTCCCGGGTACACAGGAACACCTTGCCATAGCGCTTGTAGATCCAGCGGCTGGCGAAGGGATAGCTGCGGCCAAAGCCGCGCTGCACCCCTTTCCAGACATCCTCCATGAGCGCCGTCAGCAGCTCGTCGGAGAGCGGCTCCCCCGGCGTGTCCTCGTCCTGCATGAGCAGGTAGTTGTAGCCGCTGATCCTGTTCCACCGCGCCAGCCGCTCATAGGCCAGGCCGTAGTAGAAGTTGACCGCGTTCAGAATGTATTCGATCTCGCCGGTAATCTCCACAGGCGCTCCGCCCTCCAGGGCGATGCCGTGGCCGGTGAGGAGAATTCTGTCCCCCAGATTTGCGCCGGTCACCCGCTCGAAGGCCACGGCCATGGTAAGCATGACCTCCAGGTATTTCTCCCGACGCGGCTCCTCACGCAGAAAGGGATTGTGCGCCAGAAGCCAGCGCTTCATCTGCTCCACGTTGTTCTCCATTTTGCGCTTAACGACCCTCCTGCCATGGCGAATTTTTTATCAGGGTGAATATACAATGTAAGTGCAACAGTCAAAAAGACGAAAAAGAATGACTCAG
>JAJQBY010000130.1 GCA_021203045.1 Oscillospiraceae bacterium
GGGGCCGGCGGGCTCAGTCCTTCTTCTTCTTTCCGAAGGAGAGCATGATGATGGCAAGCTCAGCCACAAGGATGATGACCATAATGATCTCAATGGTATACCACAGAGAATTGTTGGGATCAGAGATCTCAACGGCCTCTTCCTCAGCAGCCTCAGCGGAGGCTTCCTCAGAAGCTTCGGCATCAGCAGCGGCCTCCTCAGAGGCTTCTGCAGCAGGCTCTTCAGCGGCTTCTTCTGCGATCTCTCCGGAGGGTTCAGCAGAGGCTTCCTCAACTGTCTCCTCAACAGGCTCAGCGGAGGCTTCCTCAACGGCCTCCTCAGCAACCTCCTCGGAGGCTTCGGCAGAGGCTTCAACAGAAGCTTCGGCAGAGGCGGCCTCAGCAGGAGCAGCTTCTTCTTCCTCGGCAGCACTGCCGAGAGCAGGGATCTGATAGGAATAGGTCAGACCGCACTCGGAGCACTCCATGGTCACAGTGCCTACTTCTTCGGCTGTGGGAGCGGTGCTCTCAACGATCACAAAGTTGTGGGCATGGTCGGCCTCTTCCTCATCTGCAACAACGGCTACCGCAGCTGCAGCAGCAGCGGCGATCGTAGTCGCAGACTCAGTCGGGACCAAGGTGGTTTCGGCCGCCTCAGTGGCAGTCTCCGCAGCTTCCCCCGACGCTTCGCCGGAGGCAAACACGGGACATACCAAAATGGCTGCCATAAGAACAAATGCAAGGATTTTCTTCATTTTCGTGTCTCCCTTATCATCAGAATTGGTGATGCTTATGAAATTGTAACACACTCTTTTGAAAATTCCAATAGTTTTTCGTCAATTTCTTGATTTTTTTACTCTATTTTTTTCGTTTTACGGGGGTAAAGCGACTATAAATTCCAATTTTTCCCAAAGCATGAAGGCCGACTCCGGTCTGCGGGGGCGGCCTTCAGGCTTTACCTGCCCTGTGAGCAGGAATCAGAAATCAAAATCGAAGCTGTCCAGGGCGGTGGTATCGTCCAGGGCCACGGCCTGATACAGGGCATAGGCCAGCTCGTGGGCATTCTGCGCCATCAGGGCGCTGTCCTCCGTAGCATAAGCGGACGCCTCGGACTCGTCCATGTCCGCAATAGCCTCCTGCTGGGCGGCAAAGTGGATGTAAATGGCCTCCTGGAGCTGATCATAGCTGTCCAGCACCAGTGTCTCGTCCTCCTCCGTAGCGTCAGCATACAGCAGGAAGTTCGCCACGGCGTCATAGCACCAGTAGTAGGAATCGGCCCAGTTCTCCGGCAGGACACGGAAGCCGCTGATGGTCTCCCCTGTGCTGCGGTCGGTGCGGTCATAGGGATAATAGGCGCTGCCGTCCTCCGGCTCCTCGGTGACGAACTCCACCGTGGCGGTGCTTACCTGATAGGCCTCATAGGTATCAGTTATCAGCATGGGATAATAGGGCACGAACACGCTGTACTGGTCATTTGCCATAGATACCCACTCGATGGTCCCAAGAGCGACATCCTCCTCGTCGGCAAAGATCTGGAAGATGTTGGTCTCCTGGTTGGAGGGGCGGCCCACCGGGTCCACATGGAAATAGCCCACAATGTCGTCCACCGTATAGGCGTGGGTCAGCTCGATGTTAGTATACAGGTCAACAATATTGCCGTCCTCGTCGATGTTGGAAATGGTGAAGGCGCTGTCCGTGATGTTCTCCTCGGTATAAACGTCTTCTCCCAGCAGGTAGTTCAGGCCGTTTATCATGCGCTCGTTCACGGAGGAGCCATAGCCATCAAAATCAGAGGGATAGTCAATGGACACGGAATAGGACGCCCGGTAGTTGATGACATTGGCCTCCTCGTCGCCGATGAAGGTGCCGGCCTCCACAGCTGTCTCAATCAGGCCCTCGGAGGCGATTACGTTCTCCGTGTCGTCCAGGTCGATTTCCCCGATGACGGACATATTGGGCTCGATAAAGGCAATGTCGTCCGGCAGGAGCAGGGCCACATACTGATGGCCGGTAACGCTCTCGATATACCAGACCTCGTCCTGATCGGCGATGAACAGGCCGTTAGCCTCGCTGGTACCGGCAGTATCATAGATACTAAGAAGCAGCTCCACGGCCTCCCGCGCGGTGGCGCATTCACTGAGCAGGATGGTGGTCATTTCCGATTCGGCGATGCCGTCGTCCACCAGAGGGTCCACCTCCGCAACGGCGGAATTGGAGAACAGCGTCTCCGTAGCGGTGACGGACAGACCCATCTCGTTGGTGCCTGCCTCCTCATAGGGGACATGGCCTTCCTCCGTGCTGCCGCAGTCCGGGCAGACGCCGTCCACGCCGTCGCCGTTATCATCCCGGAAGGCGGTATAGGAGTAGCTGTCCTTGGTGAAGGTGTATACGAACCCATAGCAGCCGTAATAGACATCGCCCTCGGCGTGGGCTCCGGCCTCGCTGACATAAAACAGCTTATCCACACTGTTGGACATATCCTCGCTGCGGGCGATCAGGGTGGAGCCGTCCTCCGTCAGAGCGGAGCCGACAAAGATGGACGCGCAGGCCGAAGCGCTGACCATGGTGACGGATACGGCCATTGCCGCCGCCAGCATAACCGCCAGGGCCTTTTTCATGAGTACTTTCATGACTGTTCTTGCTTCCTTTCGTACATTTAAAGTTAAGTATCGCTTATATGCTGTATTATTATATCACATTACCTTTTTCTCAACAATTGTTCCGGTATGTAAGACATGCCAAATTATCCCTCATCGGGAGGCCGCTTTTTGCATATTTCCATAATTCAGGGCGGCCGCGCTGTCTGCGCAACCGCCCTGAATCATAGCTGTTTTCTTCCGCAGGCTCACCGTGCAGCCGGCGCGCCGCCCGCAGGCATTTCCCCGCTGGCTCCCATCTCTCTGCTGGCACCCATCTCCATGCTTGCATCCATTGCACCGCCAACCCACATCTCTCCGCTGGCGGCGGCATAGGCCGCCTCATAGGAGACCACAGTGCAGTCCGCGCTCAGCGTCCCTGTCAGGGAGGTATCTCCGGCAGTCAGGGTATAGCTCTGCCCCTGAGCCAGCGCGCCGCTGGCGATGAGGACAGATATGCAGCTCTCCTCCGTGGTCAGGGCAAGCAGCTCCCGCCCGGCGGCATCCGCAAGGGTCAAGGTCGTTCCGGCTTCCGCGGCCGCAGGCAGGGTGAACAGCAGGGATCCCGGCACCGTGCCTCCCTCCTGGAACACGGCGTCGTCCACATTGGCAAACACCGCCAGGGTGGCGCCGGTCACGACGATGCTCCCAAATTCCATGGGGGCCTCCTCCCCAGTCGCAGTCAGATATACCTCCCCAGCGACCAGGAGGACCTCTCCGTCCACGGTGACAGGCCGGGCAGCTGTCAGAGCGACACTGCCGCCGCTGATCTTTAAGCCGCCAGTTCCGATGTCCATGCCGTTTGTATCCGCCGCCAGGGTCAGTGTTCCGCCGGACAGGACGGCCTCGGCCCCCTCCAGGGCCTCATAGCTCTCCGTCACGGTAACGATACCGCCGGTCACGGTAACAGTCCCATCCGCACGGAGGGCGTCGTCCCCGGTGGCGATGGTCACAGTGCCGCCGGTGACGGTCACAGCATCCCCATGGAGGCCGTCATCCGCCGCAGATATCGTGACCGTGCCATCGGCGATCAGCACCTCTGCGCCCTTCATCCCCTTGGCGCTGGCATCCGCCAGAGCGATGGCCGCGTAATTCTCCGGCCCGGAGCCTGCGGTTATGTCCAGCATCCCGCCGGTGACACATACCTGGGCAGCTGCGTCAATGCCGTCTCCCCCGCTGGTGACGGTCAGGCTGCCGCCGGAAATTGTCACATCTCCCTCTGTGGTATGGACACCGTCTCCGCCGGACAAAACCGTCACCGCGCCGCCGGTCACAGTCACATGGTCGCTGCCCTGGATGCCGTCGTCCGCCGCCGTGACGGAAAGGCTGCCCGCCTCGATGGTCAAGCCGTCCTTGCTGCGTATGCCGTCCGCCGTCCGGCCGATGACCGTCAGGGAACCGTCCCCCTGTATCACCAGCTCATCCGCACTGTAAATGGCGGCGCCGGCCTGCTGGGACTGCCCCTCCTGGATAGTGTAGTCCGCTCCGTCCCGCAGGATACTTTCTGTACCCTCCGCCAGGACGATCACGGTCTCATCCGCCTGGGCCACATACAGGGCCGGCCCGTCAGAACAGGAGATATCCGCCCCGTCCAGGATGATATATACCGCCCCGTCATAGTCCCCGCAGTTTACCAGAAGCTGTCCCTCTGTCAGCGCACCGGTGACGCGGTACGTTCCCGGGTATACGATGGTCACCACGCCGTCCGCCGCCGTAGCCCCCACGCCGGATATATGGGCCTCCGTTCCGGACAGGGTAATGGTCACCGCCCCAGTCTCGTTCAGGGCGTTGGCTATGGC
This sequence comes from Oscillospiraceae bacterium, assembly GCA_021203045.1. GTDB lineage: Bacteria > Bacillota > Clostridia > Oscillospirales > Oscillospiraceae > CAJOIG01. The sequence goes on from JAJQBY010000130.1 coordinate 4,414, forward strand.
AGGAGCCGCCGTCGGTTCAGGCTCCGCTGTCTCCCCCGCCCCGACGTATCGTTCCGCCAGGTATGCCGCTCCCAGCAGCACCGCCAGCACGACGGCAAAGATCAGCAGTGTAATCAAGGTCTTTTTCATAACAGCTCTCTTCCGTTTCCCGATATGTGGATGCACATATCATGATTTACAATGCGCACTTCAAGGCCATCCTGCTATGATGCAGGCGGCGCAATCGCGAGATAATAAATGCAAAATACCATTTTTAAGTAGTTTTGTCAATATAAACGCCGGAGACCGGCGGTGTGGAGAGGTCACGTCATGAACAGGACGGCTATCGAGACAGCACAAAAAGCAAGATCAGACAGCCCGTTTCCGGGGTCTGATCTTGCCTTGATTTTGCTTATGATAAGCCTGATTTTAACCGGCTCATGCGCACTTGCCGATCAGTCCTCTGTCATCAGAGAGGTGGCGAAGGGTTCCGGCTCAGAGAAAGCCATGCTGTTCGTGTTGGAGATGGCGTACCACATCAGCTCCTCGAACATGGTGTCCGCATCCTCCAGCGCCTGCTCCTGCAGGTCAATGCAGTAGGCGGTGGCAGCCTCAGCGGCGGCATCGGGGTCTTCCTCATACAGAGCGGCCAGCTCCTCCAGCAGGGCAGGGACCTCCGCTACCAGCTCAGCCTCCACGCTCTCCCAATAGGCCCGGACACCGGCGCCATACATGACCCGGTCCTGCTCGGCCAGGGTGCAGAGCTGCTTGAAGTGAGTAAAGGCGATATCCAGCCGATAGCTGGGCTCTACGTAATCCTCGGGAAGATAATCAAACATCTCGGCCACATCCGTTACCAGGTTGCTGAGAGGCAGATAGACGGAGTGCTCTGCATTTGCCATGGTGTTCCAGGTAACCACGCACATAGCAGCGGGCAGATCGGGATAGGTCTCGATGACGGAGCAGTTGGTCTGGCGCTCGATGCCGATGATACGGACGCTCTCGCCGGTCTCATCGGGGCAGTACTCCGTGCCCTCATAGCGGGAACGGGTCAGGCTGAATATATCCTCCAGGGACACCAGCTCGTCCGGCTCGAAGAACAGGTCATAACGAGTCTTGGTCTCATACTCTCCGGCAGTGGAGGGAGCCAGCAGGAAGTGGCCGTACCAAGTACGGAGGTTTGAATAATCGCCCAGCACATCATCGCCGCAGTAGGAAGCGAAGGAATCCAGGTTGCCCTCATCGTCATAGACAGCGAGGCCCAGATCCTCTACCAGGGTATAGTAGTCATCGGAGTGGAGCAGGGTCTCCCCTTCCACATAGCCCGCCAGGGAGCCCAGCATGCACTCGTTGCCGAATACGGCCACGCAGTCATCCGGGCACTTGATAGCGACCCACTGATGACCGGAATAGCTCTCCAGGTACCATACACCGGTCTGGTCGGAGATAAAGAAGGTGTTGGTCTCGGAGCTGCCGTAGGTTTCCATGATGTAGCCATAGCCCTCTACGGCCTCCCGGGCGGTGGTGCAGGTGGCGGCCAGATAGGCGCAGATCCAGCTCTCTGCCGCGCCGTCAGTGGTGTAGGGGTCTGCCTCCATGACCGCGTCGCAGGCATAGGTGGTGATGGAGCCGGTTACGGTGACGCCATACTCATTGGTGGCGGTGTTGACCCAGTCCAGACTATCCATGAAGGGGGTAGCCGTGTACTGATAGGTCACGTCCGGCAGAGGAATTTCCGTATCGCCCACGGTGATGGTGCGGCCCGGCTCATCGCTGGCCTCCACCACGGTCACGATGCTCTGGGCAGTGGTGATATAATCCGCCGTGTGCCCGATCATGTAGGTGCCGTTCACGCTGACATCCTTGCCTACATAGTAGCCGGTGCAGGCCAGAGCGCTGGTCATACCCGCCATCAGAGCAACAGCAAAGACCGTGCTGAGCAGGAATTTCAGGGTTCGCTTCATTTTTTGTGATCCTCCTTAAAATTTTGACTGCAAGTAAAAATGTTCTCGCTCATCAGTTTTTATTATAATAGGAATTCAAAAAAATGAAAGGAGCATTATCCACAATTATTTCCAATTTGTGAAGGAAATTTTTGGCAAGCAGGTCGGAGGACTGTTCCCTGGGACCTGACTATGTATGGCCCGGCTGAAATAAACAGATAGAAATTTACATTTTCAATACAAAAACTATATATTTTTTTAAATATTTATGGTACAATGCCAGATATTACTCCTTCCGGCAGCCGCACCTTTTTATGATCGCCCGGTGGGGGAAAACTCAGACAGGATGGACAACTGCCATGCCCGCTCAAACTCACCAGATCCTCCGGCAGGAGCTGAAATATCTTCTGGGCCGGGGAGAGTACGCCGCTCTGACCCAGCGATGCCAGGCGGTGATGCACCGGGACCCCCACGTGGGGCCGGACGGCTCCTATCAGATCGCCAGCCTGTATTTCGACGATCTGGGCGACACCGCCCTGCTGCAAAACTACGCCGGCGTATCCAGGCGGGAGAAGTTCCGCATCCGCATGTATAACGACGACCCCTCCTCTCTCCATCTGGAAAAGAAGGTCAAAAACGGCGGTCTGGGGACCAAATATATGTGCCCCATGACCCCGGGGCAGCTGGAACGACTGCTGGCCGGCGATCTCTCCTGGATGATGGACACAGGTCATCCCCTGATGCAGGAGCTGTATGCCCGGATGAAGGACGATCTGCTCCGCCCCAAGACCATCGTGGCCTACCGGCGGGAGCCCTTTATCTATGGCCCAGGCAACGTCCGAGTTACCTTCGACTATGACATCCGCAGCGGCATATGCGCCCGCTCCCTGCTGGACAAGGACACCCCTCTCGTCCCTGCCGCTCCCGACCAGGTGGTCATGGAGGTAAAATACGACGCCTTCCTCCCGGATATCATCCGCATGATTTTGCAGGAGGGAACCCCCCGGGTACGAGCCTTTTCCAAATATGCCGCCTGCCGGCAATATGACATCTGAGCACAATTTTTTGACCCATATAAAACAAAGAACAGTAAGGAGACCGAAACAATGACCTTCAACGACATCTTCAAGTCCAGCTTTCTGGAGAGCACCACAGAGTTCTCTCTGCTGGACGTGCTGCTGGCTATGGCCTTCGCCTGCGTGCTGGGAGCGTTCATCTATTTTGTGTACAAAAAGACCTTCCAGGGCGTAATGTATTCCTCCGGCTTCGGCATCACCCTGGTGGGCTTGACCAATGGTGACCACCCTGGTCATTCTGGCCGTGACATCCAACGTGGTGCTGTCTCTGGGCATGGTGGGCGCTCTGTCCATCGTCCGGTTCCGGGCCGCCATCAAGGAGCCCTTTGAGATCGTGTTCCTGTTCTGGGCGCTGGCCGTAGGCATCGTCATTGGCGCAGGGATGTTCCTGCTGGCCGTGGTGGGCAGCCTGATCATCGGCATCATCCTGGTTGTGTTCGCCCGCCGGAAAATCGGGGAGCACCCCTACATCATCGTTCTCTCCTGCGCAGACGGGGAGGCCGAGACCAAGGCGCTGGAGGCTCTGGGCGCTGCTGTGGGCAAATATGTGGTGAAAGCCAAGACCGTTACCGCCGCCGGCATCGAGATATCCGCCGAGGTCACCCTGAAGGGCGACGACACCGCCTTCGTTACCGGCCTGTGCGCCATAGACGGCGTCGCCAGCGCGTCTCTGGTTACCTATAACGGGCAGTTCGCGGATTGATAACACAAAATCAATATGAGTGGCTGGGCAGCAAAAGCTGACCGGCCACTATATTTTTACCACGTTATTTTCCCTGATTTCAAAGATGGCCCGCTTCACCCCCTCAGAAGCGTTTTCCCCGCACAGGCAGACCACCTCCGCATGGGCCTCCGGGAAGGGCACGTCCCAATAGCGCAGAACAGCCCCATCATGGACCTCCAGGACAGGGGTCAGCAGGGCAAAGCCCTGCCCCAGCTCCAGCCGAATCATCAGACTTTCGATATCCGGGCAGAGGATGCTCCGACAGCACGGGATGCGGCGGCTCCATGGCTCTATCTGCTCCAGCGTGCTGTCGCTGGGCAGGAGCAGATGGGTATACCGAGCCATATCCTCCAGCTTTATGGTCTCCTGCTGCGCCAGAGGATGACGCTGGGAAAAGGTCACCTGAAACTGCTTCTTCTGCAAAACGGCGGCCTGTGTTCCGGGCCACAGCTTCCAGTCGTTGGAGGTAGTGATGCACATATCCAGCTTCCTGTCCAGCAGCCCGTTGCGCAGGGCCACAAAATCCATCAGCTTCACATCCACCTCCAGCTCCGGATACCGGCCCATCAGAAATTCCGTGACCGGCAGGATGATGTCCCGCCGGGACAGGGCGGACTGAAAGCCTATCCGCAGCAGCCCCTTCCCGGACTGCTCCATCTCCCTGGCCCGGTGGATGCTGTCGTCTATTTGGCGGTTGATCTGGGCCATATCGTCCCGGAACACGCTGCCCGCCGGGGTCAGTGTTACCTGCCGGGTGGTACGGTAGAACAGCTTTATCCCTAGGTCATGCTCCAGGGCCGCGATCTGCTTGGTCACCGCCTGCTGGCTCATGTACAAATGCTGGGCGGCAACAGTAAAGCTCAGATAATTCGCCACCTCAAGAAAGCATTGGATCTGTTTGTACAGCATATCAGCATCCTCCTCCCCGTCGCGGGAACGTTCTATTCATAGGCTTATTTTACAACAAAAAGTTGTGAATAGTAAAGCCAATTGTTTCCTGAACGCTCCGATTCGGTTTATAATAAAAGAAAAACGCCGGGAGGATCACCGATGTCGAACACATATGCCGACTATCAGCGGCAATATCAGGAGAAGCTGACGGATATAGAGGGAGCTTTGGCGCTGATACAATCCGGGGATAATCTCTGTCTGGGAAAGGACTGCAACGAGCCGCAGGTATTCTGCCGGGCACTGCATACCATCGCCCCCAGGGCGGAAAACGTCACCGTGCTGAAGGGCCGCTCCAGCGATTACGGCTTTATGCAAAACGACGGGATGAAGGGGCATATCCTGACCCAGTCCGCCTTTTTTGCCCGGGGCTGGGATGAGCCTCTGCGGAAGGGAAACGTCACCTTCGTGGCCTGCGACCTGTACGATCAGCCCTATTCCTACAATGCCGCCTATCCCCGGAACGCCTATATCGTGGCCGCCACACCCATGGACGAGAACGGCAATTTCCAGGTGAATCTCTCTCTGATGTGGGAATGGGACATCTGGCAGCAGAAGCTGTGCCGGCAAAAGGTCATCATCGAGGAGAACAAACAACTCAAGCGGGTGACGGGCGGCATGGATATCAACATCTCCCAGGTGACGGCGGTCTACCAGGCGGACTATCAGCCCCCTGAGATCCCCGACCTGGTCCCCACGGAGACAGAGGACCGTATCGGCCAGTATGTAGGGCGCCTGATAAACGATGGGGACTGCATCCAGCTTGGCATCGGCACCCTGCCGAACGCCTGCGCTTCCCATATGATGGACAAGCATGACCTGGGCATCCATTCCGAGATGTTCACCAATCTGATGGGCGAGATGGTGCGCAGGGGTGTCATCACCGGAGCTAGGAAGAACATAAACCCCGGCGAGCACACCTTCTGCTTCGCCGGCGGGAGCCAGAGCCTATACGACTATCTCCATGAGGACAAAAGCTGCGTCATCCGTCCCGCCAGCTATGTAACCGATCCCCGGGTCATTATGGAAAACGACAACATGAAGTCCATAAACGGCATTCTGGAAATCGATCTGACCGGACAGGTCTGCTCCGAATCCATCGGGACACGGCAATATTCCGGCCCCGGCGGCGGCTTCGATTTCGCCTACGGCGCACAGCACGCCAAAAACGGCCGGAGCATTCTGATACTCCAGTCCCGGACAAAAAAGGGCCAGCCCAAGATCAAGACCACGCTCACCCCCGGCGCCCAGGTCACCATCCCCCGCCCCTATGCGGACACGGTGGTGACGGAATACGGCATTGCAGAGCTGAAAGGGCGCACCCTCCAGGACCGGGTCAGAGCGCTGATCGCCATTGCCCATCCGGAGGACAGGGATCGCCTGCGCTTTGAGGCGGAAAAGCTGCTGTATATATAATGTTCCTGATACCTCACCTCTGATACCTGCTCATTGTTTTGTTCCGCAGGCCCTTCGCCGGTTTCACAAATACCGGCGGAGGGTCATTTTATTTAGAAAGAACCGCATGATACGGCGCAAAACAGCGCACACTACTCCCATGGAAACGAAACGAATGGGAAAACAGACAGTACGGCTCACGCTCCAGCCCTCCATCGCGGCGGCAGCCTGCGTGGGCGGACGGAAGGAGAGCCAGGGACCTCTGAGGCGCTACTTCGACTATCTAAGCGAGGACTCCCGGTTTGGCGCCAAGAGCTGGGAGCAGGCGGAGAGTGCCATGCTGAAAATGTGCTATGCCATCGCCTGCGACAAGGCCAGGACCCCACCGGGGGATGTGGAATATGTGCTGTCCGGCGATCTGCTGAACCAGTGCGCCGGCTCGGCCTACGCCATGCGGGAATGCGGCGTGCCCTATCTCGGGCTGTACGGTGCCTGCTCCACCATGGCGGAGGGCCTGTCCCTGGCGGCTATGCTGATCGACGGTGGATTCTGCACCGTTGCGGCGGCGGCCACCAGCTCCCACTTCTGCTCGGCGGAGCGGCAGTACCGCTATCCCCTGCAATACGGCAGCCAGCGTCCTCCCACCGCCCAGCGGACAGTGACCGGCGCTGGCGCGGTCATTCTGAAGGCGGAAGGCCCTGCGCCCTATATCACTCACATCACCACCGGCATCATCGCGGACGCCGGAGTGACGGACATGAATAACATGGGCGCAGCCATGGCCCCGGCAGCCTATGACACCCTGACCGCCCACTTCCGGGACACGGGGCGGGCCCCGGATTATTACGACGCCATCGTCACCGGTGATCTGGGCGTGGTGGGCTCGGACATTCTGCGGGACCTGTTCCGCCGGGACGGCGTCGATCTGGGTGTCCGATATATGGACTGCGGGCGGCTCATCTACGCCATCGAGGGACAGGACGCCCACAGCGGCGGCTCCGGGTGCGGCTGCTCCGCCGCCGTCCTGTGCGGCCATCTGCTCCACGGGATGCTGGAGGGCAACTGGAACCGGCTTCTCTTTGCCGCCACAGGGGCCATGATGAGCCCCACCACCAACCAGCAGGGCGAGAGCATCCCCGCTATATGTCACGCCGTGGCATTGGAAAATGGGAGGTGCTGATATGGAGATATTACTGACGTTTTTTAAAACTTTTCTCACCGGAGGCCTGCTATGCCTTATCGGACAGCTGCTCATTGACCTGACCCGCTTGACCCCGGCGCGAATACTGACCATTTATGTGATAGCCGGGGTGATACTGGGCGCGGTGGGCGTATACGAGCCCTTCGCCCAATGGGCCGGCGCAGGCGCTACCGTGCCCTTGACAGGGTTTGGGAGCCTTCTGGCAAAAGGTGTGCGGGAGGCTGTGGCGGACCGAGGTGTGATCGGCGCTTTCACCGGCGGCTTCACCGCCGCCGCAGGCGGTATTTGCGCCGCCATCGTGTTCGGCCTGCTGGCAGCACTGATTTTCAAGAGCAAGGAAAAATTTTAATCCAGTCTCACCGGCCCCTCATTAGGGCCGGTATTGCTGTTTTTTACACTTTTTCTGGGGTAAAATCTTCATTTCGCAGAATATACAGCATTTTTTGCAAATACAAAGGCATTACAAACAGTTTATTTTATTGTAAATTTCCCTTATAATACTCATGTAAGGGTGTGCCCTTATAATTTTTGGAGAAAAGAGGCAAATCATGAAGAAACTACTTAGCCTTCTGCTGTGCGCTGCCATGGTGCTTACCCTGCTGGCCGGATGCGCTTCCAGCAGCTCAGACACCTCTGATGCCGCAGATACGGAAGAAACCGAGACTGCGGCTGTCGAGACCGAGACCTCCGAGACTGCGGCCGTCGAGACCGAGACCTCCGAAACGGCGGAGACCGTCAGTTCCTCTGACGACGCCCTTCAGGTTGCATGGTCCGCCGACATCGAGACTCTGGATGTCCATCAGACCACCGATGATTATCAGATTCCCCTGAACGTATATGACCGTCTGTTCGAGATCCAGCTCAATGACGACGGCTCCACCTCCCTGGTGAACAGCGTGGCGGAGAGCTATACCGTGTCCGAGGACGCGCTGACCTATGAATTCACGCTGCGGGATGACGTGTATTTCTCCGACGGCACCCTGCTCACGGCTTATGACGTAGCCTTCTCCCTGATCCGGCTGCTGGCTCTGGACACCTCTGTACAGACCGACTTCGCCGCCTGCATTCTGGGGGCCGACGAGCTGATCGCCGCCGAGGGCTATTCCTATGATGATACCTGCGAGGGTATCGTTGTGACGGATGACACCCATCTGACCATCACTCTGTCCTATGCCTTTGCCGGCTTCCTCTATGAGCTGGCCACCCCCGCCGGGTGCATCTACTCTCAGGCCGCCGTGGAGGCCGCCGGGGACAGCTATGGCACCGATTATACCTATGCCATCGGCTCCGGCCCCTATGTCATCACCTCCTGGACCCGGGACAGCGGCATGACTCTGACCTATAACGAATACTACTGGGGCGATACCCCGGACTTCACGGACGTGAACATCCAGATCATCCCCGATTCCTCCACCCTGAGCATGATGTTCCAGAACGGCGAGATCGATATCCTGGACTGCGACTTCCTGGATTCCGCCGTGGTCAGCGCCACCTATAAGACTGCCGCATATGAAGACAAGCTGGTGACAGCCAACCGTCTCGGCACCTCCTATCTGGCTCTGAACGAGAATAACGAATACCTCTCCGACGTCAGCGTCCGCAAGGCCATCCAGATGGCCATCGACCGGGAGACCATCCTCACTGCCATCTTCGACGGCGACGGCTCCGTCCCCGACGGCATCTATCCCGAGGGCCTGATCGGCTATACCGAAGACAACCAGGGTTGGCTGGAATATGACCCCGAAGCTGCGGAGCAGCTTCTCATCGACGCCGGCTACACCAAGGACGCAGACGGCTATTACTTCGCTATGGAGATCGCCAACGACAACGATAACTCCACCAGCCGCGTCAACGTTATCCAGGTCATCGCGGAGGAGCTGCAAGCCATCGGCATCAACTGCACCATCACCAACTATGACCACGCCACCTGGCTTGACCTGCGCAACTCCGGCGAGATGACCGCCTATGTCTCTACCTGGACGGCGGACTACAACGACCCGGACAACTTCATCTATACCTTCTTCGGCACCGTGGCCAACACCACCCAGCGGAGCCTGAACTACTACAACACCGAGGTCATGGACCGCGTAGTAGCTGCCCGGGCCATCGTGGATGACGATGAGCGTCTCGCGGAATACGCCGCGCTGGAATATCAGATCGTGGCAGAGGACGCCGCATGGGTGCCCCTTTACAGCAGCAGCCACCTGTTCGTCCTCAGCGAGCGGGTAGAGAGCTTCGTCCCCCACTGGGCCGGCTACTCTGACTTCTGCTTCGCGACCATCACCAGGGCCGAGTAAGAGAGGGCACCTCCCCTCGAGCCCATTCACAGACAAGTGCTGCGGACTGCGGCTTCGGCTACAGTCCGCAGATTTGCTTTATCCCAAGGGAGCATACATATGAAGCAATTTTTAAAGCGCCTGCTGGGCACGATCCCGGTCATCATCGGCGTGGTGCTGCTCATCTTCCTGATGCTGCGCATCATCCCGGGGGACGCCGTCTCCGTGCTGCTGGGCGATCATGTGAGCCAGGACACCATCGACCGCTTAACGGCGGCTATGGGCCTGGATAAACCCATGTGGCAGCAATTCGTCAGCTATATCGGCAACCTGTTCAAGGGTGACCTGGGCATTAGCTATACCTACAGCCGATCGGTCTCGGAGATGATCATGGAAGCCTTCCCCTACACCGTGAAGCTGACAGCCATGGCCATCGTGTTCGCCTGGGGCTTCGGCCTATTGGCCGGCATCATCTCCGCCATCCGCCAGAACAAGCTCCTGGACCGGCTGTTCATGGGCCTATCCCTGATGGGCCTGTCCATGCCGGTATTCATGACATCCCTGTTTTTGCAATACCTTCTGGCCTTCAAGCTGGGATGGTTCTCCCTGGTGTCCGACGGCTCCTGGCCCACCATGATCCTGCCGGCCATCGCCCTGGGCTGGAACAGCGCCGGCAGCATCGCCCGTATGACTCGGTCAAGCCTTGTGGAGGTCACGCAGGCAGATTATATCGACACCGCCAAGGCCAAGGGCCTGCGGTATCGGGCGGTGATATTGGGCCACGGTCTGAAAAACGCCATGCTCCCTGTCATCACCATGATGGCCCTGCAGCTTTCCAGCATGCTCAGCGGCGCGGTCATCACCGAGAGCATCTTCGCCATACCCGGCATCGGGCGACTGGCTACCACGGCCATCACCAACCGGGATATGCCCGTTCTGCAGGGGACAGTCATCTTCACCACCATTATCGTCATCGCGGGGAACCTGCTGGCAGATCTGCTGTACTCCGTCCTTGACCCGCGCATTAGAAAGGGGCAGTGAGCCATGGATGAACCTATACGCCAACAGGAATCACTGCAAAGCCAGATCGGGGAAAAGGACGGCATTGGGGAAAAGCTTCTGCGCATGTGCCGGCAGAACAAGCTGGCCGCCTTCTCCGCCCTGCTGATTTTGGTCATCATCCTGATGGCCATTCTGGCCCCGGTCATCGCCCCCTACGGCGAGGCAGAGCAGGATCTGCTAAATCGCCTCCAGGGTCCCTCCGCCGTGCATCTGCTGGGTACGGACGAACTGGGCCGGGATGTGTTCACCCGCCTGCTGTATGGAGCCCGGGTGTCCCTGACCATCGGCATACTGCCGAGTCTTATCTCCCTGGCCGTAGGCGTCATCACAGGCCTTCTGGCCGGATATATCGGCGGCGCGGTGGATTACATCATCATGCGCATTGCGGATATCATGCTGTCCATCCCCTCCCTGCTGCTGGCCATGGTGGTCACCTATACTATGGGCACCTCCACCGTCACCCTGTTCGTGGCCCTGTCCATGACAGGCTGGGCCAGCGTGGCCCGCGTTGTCCGCAGTCAGACCCTGAGCCTGAAGGAAAGCGAATATGTTCAGGCGGCCCGATCTATCGGTGTATCCAGATTTGTTATTATGCTGCGGCATATCCTGCCCAACTGCCTGCCGAGCCTGATCGTTCTGTTTACGCTGAATATTCCCTCCGCTATCCTGTCAGAGAGCTCTTTGAGCTTTTTGGGCATCGGCGTGCAGATGCCTCAGGCGTCCTGGGGTCTGATGGTAAATCAGGCGAAGGAATTTCTGTTCACCGCTCCCTGGCTGTGCCTGAGTCCGTGTCTGGCTATCATGATCGTAGTGCTGGCCTTCAACTTCCTGGGAGACGGCCTGCGGGACGTGCTGGACCCCTATATGAAAAATCAGTGAGGCGTCTGTATGGAAAACGAGAACAATATTTTAGAGATACGGAATCTGCGCTCCTGCTTTTTCACGGAAAAGGGCGTGGTTCCGGCGGTAGACGGCATCAGCCTGGACATCCCCCGGGGCAAGATCGTGGGTTTGGTGGGCGAATCCGGCTGCGGCAAGAGCATGACCGCCCGGTCTATCATGGGCTTGCTGCGCTATCCCGGCCGGATAGCCGGAGGCAGCATCCTGTTCGACGATCAGGAGCTGACCACCTGCGGAGAAAAGCAGCTCCGGGCCATCTGCGGCAAGGATATCTCCATGATATTCCAGGAGCCCATGACCAGCCTGAACCCGGTGCTGAAGGTGGGCAAGCAGGTGCGGGAAACTCTGCTGGCCCATGACCCCACCATGGACCGTGAGGAGGCCAGACGTCGGGTCATAGAGATGTTCGCCCAGGTGGCCATCCCGGAGCCGGAGCGGCGGTATAATTCTTACCCCCACGAACTGTCCGGCGGCATGCGCCAGCGGGTCATGATCGCCATGGCCATGATCGGCAGCCCCAGGCTTCTGATTGCAGACGAGCCCACCACCGCCCTGGATGTGACCATCGAGGCCCAGATTCTGAGGCTGATGAAGCAGCTCCAGGAACAAACCGGCATGAGCATCCTGATCATCACCCACAACATGGGCGTGGTGGCGGAGATATGCGACTATGTATATGTGATGTACGCCGGTCAAATCATGGAGCAGGGCGAAACCTTCCAGCTGTTCGACCACACGGCCCACCCTTATACACAGGGGCTACTGGCCTCCATCCCCCGGCTGGGGAACAATCCGGAACGGCTTCACGCCATCGGCGGCGTAGTACCGAATTTACTCCATCTACCGGCAGGCTGCTCCTTCTGCACCCGCTGCGAGCGGGCCACCGCCGCCTGCTGGGAGCAGAAAGCGGAGCTTGAGCCAGTGGGCGAGGAGCACTACGCCCGCTGCTTCCACTGCGGGGAGGGCACAGCATGAACGAGGAAAAACAGATACTTCTGGAGGCCCGGGGCCTGACGAAGGAATTCGACACGGGCAAAAAGGGCGTGAAGGTCCACGCCGTGAACGACGTCACCCTGCAAATTTATAAGGACGAGACCCTGGCCCTGGTGGGCGAATCAGGCTGCGGCAAGAGCACTTTGGGCCGCACCATTATTCGTATGCTGCCAGCCACAGCGGGGCAGATATACTTCCACGAGCAGGAGATCACCTCTCTTTCCGAGAAGGATTTTCGTCCCCTGAGGCCCAAAATGCAGATGGTGTTCCAGGACCCCTACGCCAGCCTCGACCCCCGCATGACCGTGCGGGACATTGTAGCGGAGCCCCTGAACACCTATAAGATCTGCAAGTCCCGTCAGGAGACCACCCAGCGGGTATCGGAGCTGCTGGAGGCCGTGGGTGTGCCGGTAGAGTTTCTCAGCCGCTACCCCCACCAATTCTCCGGCGGCCAGCGTCAGCGCATCGGCATCGCCCGAGCCATCGCCCTCCGGCCGGAGCTGATCGTCTGCGATGAGCCGGTCTCCGCGCTGGATGTATCCGTCCAGAGCCAGGTGCTGAATCTGCTCAAGGACTTGCAGCAGCAATATTCCCTGACCTATCTTTTCATCGGTCACGATCTGTCCGTCATCGATTTCATAGCCGACCGGGTGTGCGTACTGTTTCTGGGCCAGGTATGTGAGCTGGCGCCCCGGAAGGCGCTTTTTGAAAAGCCCCTCCACCCATACACCAGCTTCCTGCTGGATGCTATCCCTCACGCTGACCCCCACCTGCGCAATCAGGACCGGAAGCTTCTGACCGGCGAGATACCAAGCCCCATCGACCTGCCGGGCGGCTGCTCCTTCCACACCCGTTGTCCCTATGCCACGGAGGAATGCCGCACCGTCAAGCCGGAGCTGAAGACCTATGGCGACCGCCAGTGCGCCTGTCATCATGCTGGAGAGTTCTCTGCGTGACGGATAAAGAGCAAAATAAAAACCGTTCATCTGCCAGACGGCTGGATGAACGGTTTTTTTGTGTGATCGCAGGGCGCTTATTCCTGGGCCTCCGCCGTTTCAGTCGCAGCAGCAGGCTCAGCTGCCTCCTCAACTGGAGCAGCGGGCTCCTCAGTAGCAGCCTCAGGGGCAGTCTCCTCGGCAGGAGCGGCCTCATCAAAGACCACCAGGTCGTCCTCTACCTCCTTGCCCGCATTCTCATCGATGTGCAAGGCGTTCATGGCCTTTTTCTTTGTCTTGCGCCATACTACGCCAATGGCCGCACCGGCCACCACGACCACGCTTACCACAGCCTGGATCGCAAAGGTGGTGACAGAGGGGTCAACATAGGAGGCGAACGCCGGCACCACCAGCAGCACGGCAAAGCAAAGGGTGTAAAAGACAGTCCGGATCGTTTTCAAGGTTTTTGTCCTTCTTTCTTTTGATTTGTGTATAAGTATATCATTGATATGATGTTTTCGCAAGCCGTATTTCTATCACATAGGAAAACGACTCACTCCTACCGGCGCACAGACCGGGGAGCCGCGTCATGAACACGGCTCCCCCGCTTTATATGTCTGCTCAGTCTGCCAGGACAGCAGCGAAGGCGGCGTTGGCGATAAAGCCGAACTCGTCCCGCTGATGCACCTTGTTGGTCAGGGTATTGGCAAACAGCACCACATTCAGGGTCGCGCCGTCTGCGCCCTCGCCCTCATAGGCGATAGCCTGAATGGAATCATTCAGGAAGTCCTCATAGTGCTCCCCATCGGAGTTCAAAAAGCCCTCCAGCAGCTCCTGAGAGCCGTCCATCTGCACCAGTACCTCTGCCCCGTCGGGAATGACGGAGAAGTAGCCCGCGCCGTAGCCGTAAAGGATATAGTCCCCTTCCGCCACATAGCTGGCGGTGATCAGGCTGTCCGTGGGATAGGTCACATAGCCCAGGGCGTCCATGGAGCTGGAGCTGACAGTCTCCCGCACCAGGGTCCCCTCCTCAAAGAGCGCCGTGGCAGAGGCGATAGCCCGCCGGCCGTAGCCAATATAAGGCGTGCCAGACTGAACGGCCGCCAGGGCCTGCTCATCCAGAGCAGCTGCGCCTATAATGAGATCCGCCTCAGAGGCGTCGTCCGTGACCTCAAAGCCAAGAAGCTCCATGGCCTGCCGGTCATAGTTATACTCATACGAGCCGGAGACCAGTGTGGTCTTTACAAACCCGGAATCATCATCCTCCGGCTTGCCGGAGATATAGACCACCGGGGCCTTGGTCAGCTCCTGAGACACGGGAGCCTCACCCTCCACCGCTTCCGCCGTGAGCAGATAGTCACCGGACACACTCTCATAGTCCTCCAGGGACACCAGGAAGCTGCCGATATAATCGCCCTCAGTGATCAGGCTGACGCTCTTACCTTCCTTCAGCAGGGCGTTGACCGCAGCCACGGCCGCCTCAGAGGTGTTGTTGATAATGACCTGCCCGGCGCTGATCACATCAGACGCCACGGTCCAGGTGTCCGCGTCGCTGACAGCAGCCTCGATGATCTCATAGGCCGCAGGCTCCGCGCACACAATCATGTCAAAGCCACGGGTCATATTGAAGGCGGTGATGCCCTCCGAATAAAGGACAGGCCATTCCGTGATAACGGTTCCGTCATACAGCACGCCGTTCGCCACGCTTCGCTTGGCCTGATACATGGATACCACAGCCGTGCCGGCGGGATACTCCTCTCCGTCATAGGTGAAAGCCGTGTCCGCGATCTGGATGGTGACGCCGTTGCGCACCAGATAGGTCAGCATCTCATCGGCGGCCTGGAGATTGGACTGGTGCTCGCTGTCCAGGGGGATGATGTAGCACTCGGGATAGAAGTTGCCGTTCTGGCCCTCGCCGTCATATTCCGGCCGGAACAGATCGGACTCCGCGCCCTCCACATCGTACACGTCGCAGAACCACTGACCCACCAGCTCATAGGCGTCGGAGTTGGCATTGGTGACGCCCCGCTCGAATATCTCCAGCTGGCAGAGGAAATAGCTCTCCTTGTTCTGGGCGATATAGTTGGACTGCCCCAGCTGGCCGTATACCACAGCCTGAACCACATCGTCGTTATAAGCGGGCACCTCCACCGTATAAGCCACCGTGCCGTGGAGCATGGCATACTGAGGCGTATAGGAGGTGGACATATCGTCCCATGGATCATACCAGCAGGTCTCGTACTCCCCGTCCTCCGTCAGCTCGCCCGTGTAGCTCAGATAATCCCGCTGGGGGATGACATAGCTGTTATAGCCATCGTTGTTGGCCACCGCCGCGATGCCAAAGGCCTCGCCGCCGGTCATCAGATGCTCGGCCAGCAGGTCATACTCAAAGTTCGGCTCATGGGGCGGATCGCAGGGCTCGCACTGGAAGGTCTGGACCCGTCCATGGAACTCCGCAAAGCTCACAGGGTTCCACATGGCGATAAGCTGAGTCATGTTCTGGGTCTCGGCCTGGGTCTGGAAGGAGTTGTCCCGGTTCAGGTCGAACCCGCCGGAGGAGGTGCGGGTAACATAGGTGCGGCCCTCCACGTTCTCCTCCGGTACCAGGATGAAGAACACATCCTCCAGAAGCTCGTCTATATCCACGGTGACGGTCTCCTGGGTATAATAGGTACCCAGATCCACCTGAGTGGACACGCTGGAGCCCTCGGCCTTGATATAGCCCAGGTAGGTAGCGGTATCGGCCACCAGGTCGGGCACAGCCACGCTGTACTGCTCACCCTCGGCCCCCATCTGGGCCGCAAGCTCCGCCTCGCCCTCCTCAGTAAAGCCGGTCAGGGTGTTATAGTCGATGGTACCGTCACCGACGGCGGCCTCCACCAGCAGCTCTGCAAAGCCCAGCACTGCGTCGGACGCAGAGACCTCGTTGGAGTGAACGTTGGAATACATGACAGGCACCTGATAGTCTGTCAGCTCTCCGCTCTCGATTTTCTCGATCACACCGGTGGGATCGCTCTCCGCCTCCTCCTTGAGGGACAGCCAGTTCAGCACCGCATCCTGATCCTTGGCGATGATGATATAGGGCATATCCAGGCTCTCCAGCCCGTTGTCGCCCTGGCTGGAGCCCATGGAGAACTGCTCGATATACAGGTCCGTATTCTCCTGTCCGTAGGCCACCAGCTCGTCGATCGCCTCATAGATCTCCTGCATGGTGTGGAAGTTGTCATAGGGGGTGATCTTCACCTCTACGCTGCCAAGGGCCTCTCCATCCGCAGACACGGTCAGGTCATAGTAACCGCATACGTCCAGATAGGAGCCGCCGTTCACATGAGGCACGCTGTAGTCGGCGGTATAGACCGTCTCCCCGTCCTCGCCGGTGCGGGAGGTATAGAAATACAGATAGCTGTCAAAGCTGACCTTCAGGCACACCTGCCCATCCACGACCTCCACGGTCGTAACAGGATCGCTGAAAAGGCCCTCCTCATTCAGAGCCGTAAAGCTGTCCAGCGTGCCGCCGGCGGTATGGTTGGGATACAGCTCCGGGTCGAGATATCCGGCCGCCTCGTCATAAACCAGCGTCCATTCCGCCGCCTCCGCAGCGGCCTGGGCCTCCTCCTCAGTCATATCCACGGGGATGACCGCCTCAAAGGACCGGGGAACGCACAGGTTTATGTAGTCCTCGCCCCCATCCTCTGAGACGTTGGTAAAGCTGCCGCCGCTCTCCGCCGGCTCCTCCGAGCTCAGCGCCGAAGCGGGCACGGCTATCATCGCCAGAGACAGAAGCATGGCCACCGTCATTAGCAGGGACAGGAGCCGTTTTGTTATGCTCTTTTTCATGCATTTTTCTTTCCTTTCTTATTAATTTTGCTAATGGAATGATATAGAAAATATTCATCCCGACCAACGCGCCAATCCGTTGGCATACAGCGGATGAATAAATATCAGGATAATTTTATCACGATATTTTTACTACGTCAACTTCATTTCCCTGATGCAAAGCCCCGATTTTTCCGTAAAATCTCCATGATTTTAGATGAACCGGCCTATGCTTTGCAGCACAGGCCGGTTCATCATATCGTATATCGCTCATTCCGAATCAATCGGCATAGGCCGTATCCAGCGCCTTCAGCTCCTCCAGCGTGTCGATCTCCTGGATATCCTCAAAGGTACAGGGGCGGACGCGGACGGTATAATGGTCGTGAAAGATATTCAGTGGCACAGCCTCAAAAAAGGCCTGCCGGTTCTCCTCCTGCCGGAAAGCGCGGGGAATATCCTCTCCCAGGTGCCAGCCGTCCTCTCCTGTCCAGTAGGACACGCCAAACATATGGCAGCAGTTTTCTCCACCCTTCTGGACGCGCTGGATGACCCCATCCTTCACTGGAAAGCACCAGTCGTCCGTGTGCGCTACAGGCACCCCCAGGAAATTGGAGCTGTATTGATACCTGCTGATAAGACTGGGATTTTGCAGCAGCAGATCGGCCTCAAAAACATAGGCGTTTTGCAGATACTCTGCCGCCTGAAGCACGGAGGAGATGTTGTTTGTCTCGTTATAGATCGGGTTTTCGATGAACCTTATCATGGGGTACTCCTCCAACAGCTCATCGAAGGCCTCCGCCATATAGCCCCGGACGATATATATCTCCTCTATCCCGGCGGCCAGCACCGCATCCAGAAGCGAGGCTATGATGGGCCGTCCGAAAACCGGTATCAGGGGCTTCGGTTTTTCCAGCGTCAGGGGCGCGAGACGGCTGCCAAAGCCCGCCGCCATAAAAACCGCCCGTCTGGCCCGGTACGGCTCCAGCGCGGCCAGCTCCGCTTCCGTGGCCAGGCCCTGCCGTTCCTTTGCGGTCAGATCGTCAAATTCCCGCTCTGTCATTTTCTCTCCCCCTCCAGGGAAAGCCTGTCCAGGCTCTCCCGCGCATATCGGACGCCCAGCTGGGCGTAATCCTGATAAAAGGGCCGGTCCTCCGGCTCCATTTTCGCCTTGAACACCGACCAGGTGCCCCACATGATGGCCGCGCTGGCGCACATGGCAAACAGCTTTCTCCGCTCCGCCGATGTGGATTTCCGGCCCAGATATACCTCCAGCAGCCGGATACAGGCCTCTGCCGGCAGGTCTCCGTCATGGCAGAAATCCCCCAGGTCCTCCATGGGGCCGCTGACCGCGGCATATTCCCAGTCGATCAGCACCGGCTCCCGCCCCTTCGGGAACAGAAAATTATGAGGCAGGCAGTCCCCGTGGACCAGCTGAAACTGACTGCCGTCCCCATAGTATGGAGGGCATACAGACAGCACCCGCTCCCGCACAGCCCAGTATTCGGCAGGGTAGAATTCCTCCCCTCCTACATCCTTCACACACTGGATATAGTATTCCATCCGCTGCAAGGCCGTATTGGGACGGGGCCCCTGCAGGCGCAGACCGTGGAACCGGCGCAGCAGGGCCATACCCCGTTCCAGCTCCGCCCCATCGGCAGTGTTGATCACATGGCTCCCGGGATAATATACCGTCACCCGAACGCCGGTGTCCGGCTCAAAATAGCACACCTCGTCAGTGATATGCTCATCCTTCAGCTGGCCGTACAGCGCCCATTCCGCCCGGCGGTCGCAGAACATCTCCGTGCCCCGGCCCGGCAGCCGGAGCAGATACTCCCCCTCTGTGGTCTCGAACACGTAGGTGGAATTGGTGATGCCCCGGCCGGGGTTATCATAGGCTTTCAGCACCTGCTCCCGGCGCAGGTCCATGGCCCGCAGGAATATTTCTGTTGTCTTATCGTCTACTGGCATTGGCAGTGCTTCCCTCAGATGAATTTCCGGCGGAACAGCCGGTTATATACGCTCCGGCACAGAAGTCCCATCACGCCCGGCGTTTTGCCGTCATATTTTTTCCCGGTAAGGTACAGGGCCCGGACCTCGATGGCCCGGATATCCGGCGCGGTGAGCGGGTCGTCGCTCAGGACTACAAAGTCTGCGATCTTCCCCACCGTCAGGCTGCCCCGGTCATGCTCGTCGAAGCTCATATAGGCGGGGTTATAGGTTATCATCCGCAGGGCATCCAGCCTGTCCATTCTCGCCTCAGGGTCGGGGTGGGAAACTGCGTTCGCCATGGCCTCCAGGGGATTCGGCATAGTGCAGGGCCCGTCCGACCCATCCCCCATGACCACGCCCCGGCGCTGGAGCTGGCCCAGGGGATTCAGGGCCCCGGCCCGCGCCGGGCCCAGAATTCTGTCCAGATATTCCTGGGGTTCCTGCTTCCAGAAGATAAAGGGCGACTGCACCGCCACGCACAGCTTCAGCTTTGCAATGCGGTCAAGCTGCTCGGGGCTCGCCATGCAGCAGTGTATCAGCACATGGCGGGCGTCCTCCCTGGGATAGTCCGCCATAGCGGCCTCATAGGCCGTGATAGCCTGCTCCACCGCCCGGTCGCCGATGGCGTGCATAGCGATCTGCAGACCCATACGATTGGCCCGGATGACGAAGTCGTTGATCTCCTCCTGGGTGTGGTACAGCACGCCCATGTTCTCCGGGTCGTTGGCATAGGGGCTGGTCAGGGCCGCATCCTCCGAGCCGAAGCAGCCGTCCAGCGCCAGCTTGAAGCAGCCGCCCACCCGGGGGAGCTTCCGCTTCTTCACAGCCTCCAGATCCATGGTCTGGAAGAAAATGCGATAGGCCTGAGGCAGACCGGGAGCCAGGATGTTGATCATATCCACATCCAGATCACCGGTATAGCCCACGCCCTCCACATTGTGAACAAGGCCGATGCCCACGTCCGCCAGCGCCTTCGCGCCCTTGGACAGGCCACGCACCACGTCCAGAATGGGTATCTTCGCCGTCACCTCGTTCACGCCCTTGTAAAAGGCGTTCTGATACAGCCAGCCGGTCTCCCCGTCATAGCCGGGGTCGGATTTGACCTCGTCCGTCAGCAGGGCCAGCATGGCGCTGTTGCATACGGCGGCATGGCCGTCGTATTTCACCACCATCAGGGGCCGGTCGGTCCAGCCGTCCATATCCGTCCGCTCTGGCAGACGGCCCTCCCGGACCGTATGGGCAGAACAGCCATAGCCCATCAGCACCTTGGCCTTGGGATGGGCCTCTCCATAAGCCCGGACGATGGCAGCATCCTCCTCAAAGCTCGCCGCATCCATGAGATAAAAGGTCTGCTGGAAGGTGGCAAAGGACTCGAAATGGATATGGGTGTCCGCAAAGGACGGAGTCACCGCTGCGCCGTGGAGGTCGACGGTCTTAGCGTCCCGGCAGGCGGCAGGCAGTTCCTCCTGGCTTCCAAGCCAGACAATACGGCCCTTATCCACCGCCATAGCGGAATATATCCTGTTTTCCGGCTCACAGGAAATGAACCGGGCATTTTTATAGACGACCATACCAGACCCTCCCCGCAGGTATCTTCTGTAGAATTACAGCTTTATCTTCTCCAGCGCCTGATACAGCGCCTCATTGTCCGCCTCATCCCGAACGGCCACACGGATAAAATCCGCCCCGCCGAAGCCGTTTTTGGAGGACAGGTCCTTGATGAGCAGATTATCGTCCCGCAGAAGCCGGCTTGCCAGCTCCTTGGAGCCGATACACTCCACACGGCACATGATATAGTTTGCCTGGGAGGGGTAGGGAGTCAGGAAGGAAAAGGCACTCAGCCGTTCCGTCATTTTCTCCCGCTGGCGGACGATCTTATTGCAGGCAGACCGGTATTCCGTGCTGTAAAGCCCTGCGATCTGGAAGAAATATTCCCCGAAGGAGTTGATGTTCCAGATAGGCAGCAGACCACGGAGACGCTCCATCCAGGCCGCATCCCCGCAGGCGGCCACACCCAGGCGCAGGCCCGGCACCCCATAGGATTTACTGATGCTCTTAATGACCATCATATTCGGATAGGCGTCCAGGATGTCGTTATCCAGTAGGGTGAAGCGCAGCGGCGCTTCCGCAAAATCCACAAAGGACTCGTCCACCACAAAGGTCGTCCCGCGCTCCCGGCAGATGCCGGCCAATTCCATGACCTCCTCCCGGCTCAGAAAGCTGCCGCTGGGGTTGTCCGGATTGATGATGACCAGGTTATCCATCTCCGCTGCCGCCTTGCGCAGGGCGGGCATGTCGAACCGGAAGCCATAATCGGCCGCCTGGATGGGGACGATCTGGCAGTCCGGGAAGCAGCGGACATATTCATTGAAGGCCGGGATAGACAAGGCCGTCCGGCCCTGCATGGTGCGGCCCAGGGTGTTGATAAGCTCCGCCGCCCCATTTCCCACCAGGACGAGCTCATCCCGTATGCCGAACATCTTGCCCGCCATCAGCTTTTGCACATACATCCCAGAGGGATAGCTGGTCAGAAGCTGGGAATAGGAATACTGCATCTGCTCCATCATTTTCTTCGGGGGGAAATAGGGATTCACCAGGTAGCAGAAGTCCTTCAGCCCGTCAAACCGCCAATAGCCGCCGAAGTGCAGCTCATAGGCATGGAGCCGATCCTCCTCCCTGGCGAAAATGGTGTTAGCGATGTCCAGATCCTGTACATCGTCTATCTCGTACCATTTCAGGTCCCCCATCTTAAAGGCCCGCAGTCCGGCGAAGGGCAGGTGGGCCAGGGCCTTCAGCACCATTTCATAGTACTGATTCGCCCCATATGCCTGAAGATAGGACATCATGAACGGCACATACTGCCGGGAGGAGAACTCCCGGCTGAATTTATACACGTTTACAGTCTTATAGTAGGTATCCGCGCTGGCGAAGCTGAAGTCCTTTTTCTCGATGAATTCCCGGATAAGGCCGTCCTCGTCCACCAGGGTAACGGTACCGTCCATCCACTGCTCATATTTCGCCACGGCCACCATATTGGGCTCCGGAGCCTCCACCAGACGGCGTATCAGGCTGGGGTCATATATCAGGTCAGATTCCAGCAGGATGGTATCATCCGCCATCAGCTCCTCCCTGGCAAGGTACAGGGAATAGATGTTGTTCGTGGTGGCATAGTCCGGGTTCTCCACAAAGACCAGGTCAAAGTCGCTGAGCTTTTCTCTGGCAAAGGCCTTCAGCTTTTCCCCCTCATAGCCCACCACGATGACAAAGCGTTTGATGCCCGCCTGCCGCAGGGCCTCCGCCGCATGCTCCAGCAGGGTATACCATCCCACCTTCACCATGCACTTGGTCTGGTTGTTCGTATAGGCCCCCAGGCGCTTTCCCATACCGGCGGCCAGCATCAATGCCTGCATCTCAGTTCCTCTCAGTCTTCTCTCAGCAGCCGGGCGTACAGGCCCAGAAAATCATATCCCATCTTATGGTGCAGGGACAGGGTGTTTTCATTGTCCGCCCCCAGGTAGGCAAGGCCGCGCTTGCCCTCCGTCAGCACCAGGTTCCAGGTGCTGGCAGTAATGGCCCGGCCCAGGCCATGGCCCCGCATTTCCGTATCCGTCACAAGGCCGCTGATCACAGCCAGCTCCTCCGTCTCCGCGCTGGTAGCGTTCGTGGCCACAAGACGGCCGTCCGGCTCCCGCATGACGAACAGACGGCCAAAGCCGCTGTCTATGCGGTTTTCCAGCTGCTCACACAAGCTCTCATAGGTGTATACGGAGTTATAGATCGGCTCCTTCATCATCAGCCGGGCAATCTCCGGCACGTCCGCCTTGCCCGCCTGATGGACGGACAGATCAGACTTTCCGTCCATCAGCTTATCCGTGGTGATGATATGGCTCAGCTCATAGGCGTATGTATCCGTGGTCTTCCCCTTGAGGGGGTCGATACTGCTCTGCTCCCCGGTGACGCACTTGGGGCGCAGCTGCTCTATCATGGCCAGCGCCTCCCGCTGGGGAAATATCTCCCGGCTGTACAGGTGCAGGGTGTCGAAGTAGCGATACATGACCCCGTCGATCTGGTCGCCCTCTCCGCACATCCAAAGGCCCACATCCGGCCCTTGGGCGCCGTATTCCTTCATATCCATATACAAGTAAAAGCACTTGTATTTATCCTCGCCGATATAATCTATCACCTGGGGGATATAAGAGTTATCACATTGAATCATCATCGCTTTGATCTCAATCGTCCTTTTTCTTTTTTTGATTTTCCAGCATACGGCTGATGAGATAATCAGCGGCGTATTTACCGCTCTCGCCAAAATGATAGAGCTTTTCCCACCGCACCGTCTCCAACGTCTCCTCGTAGGCAGTTCGGTTCTCGATCATGTCCAGAGCCGCAGCCGCAGCCTTCTCCCGCACATCGGCCACCTCCAGCGCCGCTCCCATCACAGACCGAAGCTTGGCATCCGGGGCGCAGCGGGCGATGTCCTCATCTGTCCAGACCTCGTTGACGCGCTTCATAGGCGTGTTGATATACAGCACCGGCTTCTTCGTCGCCAGGGCATATTCACAGCCGATATTCGACCAGTCGGTCACCAGGATATCAGCGGAGAATACCGTCTCGTTGGAGCTGAAATTCAGCTGGAAGCGGAATCGTTCCTTATCATAGCCGTCGCAGTCGTGAATAAGCTTTTCCAGCCGCTGAGGGAACCGGCGGATATACTGGGGATGGGGCCGGACGGTCACGTCAAAGCCCGCCGCCAGCAGCGGTTCCACCAGATCGGCCAGGCAGCTGTCCAGGATGTTATCCTCCTGCCAGGACGGGGCGACCAGCACCGTTTTCACAGGATTTTCATGCTTTTCCATCCGGTCATACTCCGCCGCCATATTGTCGATGACGCCGTAGCCACAGGGAACCATTTTCTGGTTCGGCAGGCCCATCTTTTCATTCCAGCCCCGCATCTCCACCTCAAAGCCGGGGGTCGGCGTCAGCAGGGTATCGAAATGATCCAGCGCCCCCTTCCGCAGCGTCACCAGACCGGAGAAGATGCCGTGGAACACGTAGATATATTCTATGTCCTTGCGCACATAGCTGCGCTTGAAGTGATAAGTGTCCAGATCCGGCATGGTCATCAGCACGATGTCCGCGTCCATCTTCATGAACAGGGTAATCATCCGCCGTTCGCCGATGTAGTATGGCTGGATACGGGGCTCCTTTTCCGCCAGGGTGAATATCTGGTCGTTCGGGTCGCTGGTGACATAGTTTATCACCACGTTTGTCCGGGCCAGCAGCTCCTCGATGATATTCTGGAAGTATTTATAAAACCCGCTGGCCTCAGAATAAAACACCAGACGCTTGTTCGCCACGTGGAAAAAGCGCTTATAGTCCGCCCGCTCCCGTTTTTTCAGCTCCTTGGTCTGCTCCTGGCCGAACTGGTCCAGGGCCGCCAGCTCCTTCCGGCTTTCCGCGAGGGCCTCATAGTCCACATATTTCTTCGGCGGCATGATGGCGTTGCAGGCCAGCTGCACCAGAACAGAAAAGAGGTTGCTGTATATCCAGTAGAGCGCCACGCCCGCGGAGACGAACATGCCCAGAATGAGCGAGATGCCCACGGACACGCCGTTGGAGGAAAACTGCTCCGTCCGGCTCTGCTCCCGCTGGAGGGGGTTGATATGGTTCTGGGCAAAGCTCAGCACCACCGCCGCCAATCCCGCGCCCAGAGGTATGAGCCAGGTCCAGCCCCCGTCCGTCACAGGAATCAGGCCCAGGGCCGGAGCCGCGCCGGTATCCGTCACCGTATGAATGACCCCGATCATCCCCAGAAGGATGATGATCTGGATAATCAGCGGGATGGTGGACAGCAGCGGCCGGTAATGCTTTTCCTTATACAGGGCAGCCTGCTCGTCGCCGATCTTCTCCCGGTCGCCGTAATATTGGACTTTGATGCGGTTCAGCTCCGGCATCAGGGACACCATTTTCAGGCCGTTGCGATTGGTCCACAGGGACACAGGCATCAGGATGATCTTTGTCAGCAGTGTAAACAGGGCGATGGCCACCACATAATTCGGCACGATGGCATAGCACAGATCCATCACATAGCCGAATATCTTTGCCAGAAAGTCTATCATTTTCTACTCTCTCAGCCTCCGGCGATATTAATAGAAGGAATCATACAGCGGCTCGATGGCATCGGCCACGCCGTATAGGTACCAGTACCGTTCTTCCTCATAGATAGTGTCCCGGTCTCCGATATAGTTGAACACACCGAACACATTATAGCGGTAGGAGCCGTTGGCCTGAGCGTCCCACTGGTTCAGGTTGCCGACCCAGTCCACATCGGGGTAGGACCTCATATAGCCCCATACGCGGGTCGTCCGCTCCCGGACATCTCCTTCCTCCCAGTCGAAAACGGTGGTTCCGTAGTCGCTGTAATCCTCGCCCAGGGCATACAGGATAGTGGGCATGATGTCCTCCTGGGCCACGGGGGCGCTGGTGACCTGCATCTCCTCAAATTCCTGGCCGGGCATTTTTATGAGGAATGCCGCCTGGAAGCACTCGAAATAGCCGTGGTCAGCGGAGATGATGATGGTAGCGTCGTCATAAATGCCCTGCTCCTTCATCTGCTCCAGGAACTCTCCCACAGCCAGTAGATACCCGTGGAGCTGGCTCATACGATCAGTCTCGTCCTCATCGCACGAATAGCCCTCATAATTCACCACATAGGGGAAGTGAACGCCCTGGAGGTGATACCAGCTGAATACCTTGGTGTCATCCGTTAGGCTTATGCCCTCCTCCAGAAGCTCTGTATAGAAGTCGTAGTTGATGTGCAGCTTTTCCACACCCTGATATTCCGCTACATCCACAATACCGCCGGTGGAGACGTAAAAATCATTCTTCAGCATGGTAGGCAGATAGCGGTACAGAGACATATACACCGCATCTTCCAGCAGCTCCCCGGTCACCACCAGGTCGCCGGCTACGGCGATGTTATCCACCTTACCCAGCATGTTCTCCGTATCGATGGCGGCATAGTTGGACTCCAGATAGAGGTTCACTGTATAGCCGTTATCATGAAGGGTGTCATAGAAGTTATTGGCCAGATCGCTGTGCCAAGCGTTATACACCGCCTCCACCGTTGGGATGGTGGTGTCAAAATACTCATGAGTCAGCAGATAGCACAGGGATGGGAAGGTGAAGGAATAGCAGGTGGACATATTGTCGTAATAGATAAAGTCCTGGAAAAACTCCGCCAGGGTGGGGTCCTCCTCCAGCGCCTCCTCAAAGATCAGAGGAGACATCTGATCCAATGTGATGACGATGATGTTCTCATCCGAGGACAGGACAAATTCTTCATCTCCCGCGAGCTGATAGTTGATGGCGTCCGGGTCCTCCGCCTGCCAGGTGGTCGCCAGACTGACAGCCTGGGCCAACACCAGCGCAGCGCAGAGAATATAGCCTGCCGTGCGGTACGCATTATGCAGGAACCATCCGGCTACCACAATGACCACCAGAGCCACGGCCCAGATTGCGATGTTGATATACGCGGCCTGGGCATCGTCACGCCAGTCAAAGCCGGAGCCGTCCAGGACGGCCAGCCCATCATTGAGCAGTACACCCTGAAAATAAAACAGAACGGCAAAGCCCAGCAGCAGGGCATAGACAATACGCTGGGCCTTGCCGGGCACGAAGGCCAGCACAACGCTCAGCAGCAGCGTCACCGCCACCGTCACCCCGGCCAGCGACCAGAACAGCGTTCCCGCCGAAAAGGTCAGGTATGCCTGATTTGAGTTCACGATGTCCAGCGGGCCAAAGAATAGTCCTGTGAAGCACAGCAGAAAGGCCGGCGCCAGCAGTCCCAGAAAGCGGTGGAGCCAGTTTTTCCAGTATTCTTTGCCGGATACGGCCTTCTTCTTGTTTTCTTCCATGATATGGGGGTTCCTCCTAGATCTCATTTCGCTTTGTTGTGGTCTCTCCGATGTCTATCACACACCAACATTGGTTTACGCCTGGCTTACATATTAACAATTACTTAATATAATATAACACGACTTTTACAGGAATACAACAAGAATCCGTCGCTTGCTACAAAAAAACCATATATC
>JAJQBY010000036.1 GCA_021203045.1 Oscillospiraceae bacterium
TGCGCTCCTTCCCCGATGCCAACGCGGCTGACCGCGACTACATCCAGAAAAAGGATGAGGCCGCTAACGCCTGAATCCCGCATATCCCCTAAGAAGCAATAACCAACTACTATACATTAAGGAGAAAACACAACCATGGGTCTTTTTGGTAAGAAAAAAGATACCGCACCGAAAAAGGATCCTGTTGTAGCCGCTCCCGCAGCGCCCGTAGAAGCCGCCCCTGTGGCGGAGGCTGTCCCCATTGTTGAGGAAGTCCCCGTCGCGGAGAACGCTCCTGCGGCGGCTGAGGCCCCCGCTGTGACAGAGATCCCTGTGGAGGAAATTACTATGGAAGAAGTCAAAAAGGAAGAAACCCCCGAACTGACCGAAAAGGAAAAGGGAAAGGTTTACCAGGTTCGCATGAACTATCATGCCGGCTATGATCAGTATCGTGAGTGGCCGAACGGCGGCAAGACCATCCATTCCGGCATCGGCTGGTTCCATCCCTTCGGCGTCAGCAACTACTACGGTATCCAGGACTGCGGTGAGGGTTACAACAAGGAAGCCGCTGATTTCCCCGTAGAGAAATATTTCACGGAGGACTGGATGAAGCAGTTTGAGACCGACCTTTTCTGCATTTATCGGCAGGAAGACGGCGACATCTACGCCTGGGACGGTATGTTCGCCATTCGCGGCACCGACCCCAACCAGTGCATTCTTTACAACTCCGTTTACACCCGCCAGGACGTGATTGTGAACGTGATCGTCGGCGGCACGGGCCGTTATGAGGGCGCCAGAGGTCTGATGACCGGCACCACCGAGGGCGGCGGCGAAACGAAGGGCGTGGCCACTATGCCGGACGGCAATCCCCTGGAGCTGCCCGCCACCATTATCAAGCACCTTGAGGGCTTTATCCGCATCCCCGACAAGGAGTAAATCGGGTCATCCCAAGGGGTCGATGGATACATCGGCCCCCCTTTTAAAAAATATAGTTTTATATTTAGGAGGAAACCTCAAATGAAACATTTGGAAGCCGATATTTGCGTTGTCGGCGGCGGCCTGTCCGGCCTGACTGCGGCCACCCAGGCGGCGGAGAAGGGCGCACAGGTCGTAGTGTTCGAGAAGAGCGGCACCACCGGCGGCGCGGCCAACATGGGCATGGCGTTCTTCGCTGTGGAGTCCCACGTCCAGCGCGACCAGATGATCGAGTGGACAAAGGACGACGCTTTCAAGTTCACCATGGAGTACAACCACTGGAAGGCCGACGCCCAGACCGTCCGCCGCTGGTTCAATATGTCCGCCTCCACTGTGGAGTGGGTGGAGAACTTCGGCGTGGAGATTCTGGGCGCGTACAAATACTTCCAGGACAGCCACATCACCCAGCACATGATCAAGCTCCCCGGCGCCAACAAGCCTGCTGAGCGTCAGGCCAGCCATATGGTCAAGCTGATGACCGACTATGCCAACTCCATGGGCGTGGACTTCCACTTCCGCACCCCTGCCCGTGAGCTGATCGTGGGCGACAAGGGCCAGGTCCTGGGCGTCATCGCCGTGGACGAGAGCGGCGAGGAGGTCGAGTGCCTGGCGGATGCCGTCATCATCGGCACCGGCGGCATCGGCAACAACGTGGAGATGATCAAGGAATACCTGGGCTTCACCTGGGGCAAGGATATGTTCACCTTCCGTATCCCCGGTCTGGACGGCGACGGCATGAAGATGGCCTGGAAGATCGGCGCCACCAAGGCTCCTCTGTCCATGGAAGTGACCTACAACACCCCCGGCACTACCGACGTGTTCAAGACCCTGTCCGAGGTCATGCGCCAGCCCTCCACCATCATGGTGAACATCCACGGCGAGCGTATCATCAACGAGCAGATCATGAACAACACCACCTTCACCGGCAACGCCATCAACGCCCAGGCGGGCCACCGGGCCTTCTCCATCATCGGCCAGGACGGCATCGACTACATGAAGGAGCACGGCCTGGACTACATCACCTATCACCATGCGGTGAAGGATCTGAACAAGTGGGAGCATGAGAAGGAGCTGTACTTCTCCGGTGTGAAGTCCGCCGCCGAGAACAGCGTCTTCATGGCTGACAACGGCGTTCAGTATCAGGACGAGAGCGAGCCCCAGGAGAACAACTTCTATGAGTGCAGCAGCCTGGAGGAGGTCTGCGAGGTCACCGGCATTGACCTGAAGACCCTGAAGAAGACCATCGAGCGCTACAACAGCTTCGCCGGCGGCTATGACGCCGACTTCTGCAAGCCCGCCCGCTGGCTGCGGCCCATCACCGGCGACAAGTACTATGTGGCCCGTCACTTCCCCTCCGGCTACGGCTCTCTGGGCGGCATCAAGGTCAACCACGACATGAAGGTCCTCCGGGAGTCCGACGACTGCCCCATCCCCGGCCTGTTCGCCTGCGGCACCGACACTGCCAACGTGGTGTTCGGCGGCGAGTACTGCTTCTATAACCCCGGCTCCACCATGAGCTGGGCTCTGAACTCCGGCCGCATGGCCGGCATGGAAGCCTGGGATTACATTGAAGGCGACGATTTCGTCGAATAAAATTATACTACTTCAAAAAGAGTGGGTTGCGGAAGCAGCCCACTCTTTTTTGGGTAGTGCGGCGGGTCTTTTGTCCGCTGGACGTCGTTGGGCCTCCTTGACGTGCTACAAGCACGCCTGCGTCGGCCCGCCTAGCCAGCGGGCAAAATCCCTCGCCCTGCATTGTCGGACACTCTACCTTATAGGCCGGCGGATATAATTTCACGCCGCGCATAAGCGGACACCTTAAATTGTAGATTGCTGGTAGAATTTCTCGCCTGGCATTGCCGTAGGTAGCGGCCCTGATACTCGCGCTTTGCGCTTGCATGGCGGGGTTTTGATTTTTCTGCAAAAATTTTTTTATCCTGAGACCGTTCGGC
Organism: Oscillospiraceae bacterium; assembly: GCA_021203045.1. Taxonomy (GTDB): domain Bacteria; phylum Bacillota; class Clostridia; order Oscillospirales; family Oscillospiraceae; genus CAJOIG01. The sequence goes on from JAJQBY010000036.1 coordinate 2,907, forward strand.
TGGCTGATGCGTCTTATCTATAGACCGGTCAAAATGAGGAAGGGAGGTGTACCATGACCCCTGAACAGACAGCGCCAACGCCCGCGCACAGCGGCATCCTGGAGCTTTATGAGGCCCATAAGCAGATGGTCTATCGCCTGGCGCTGAGCTATACGAAATCCCCACAGGACGCGGAGGACGTGTGTCAGACGGCATTCCTGCGGCTGCTGGAGCATCGCGGGGAGATCACCCCCCGCAAGGAACGGCAGTGGCTGGCAACAGTAACGGCAAACCTCTGCAAAAGTCTTCTCCGCTCCGCCTGGCGGCGAAAAACCGAGCCGCTAGACGGTCTGGAGCTGCCCTTCGACGCACCGGAGGAAAACGAGGTCTTCCAGGCTGTGATGTCTCTGAAGGAGGAGAAACGGGCCGTGATATACCTCTATTACTACGAGGGCTATTCCACCGCTGAGGTGGGGCAGATACTGGGTCTGAAGCGCTCCACTGTATCCACCCGGCTGGATCGGGCCCGGAAACGATTAAAGACGAAATTGGAGGCTGACTATGCAGGATAAAATTCGCAGCGCATTCGACAAAACAACGCTGCCCGCCGGCGCAGACGAGCGCATCCGGCGGACGCTGACCGAGGCGGCCTCCCAGCCGGATAAGGAGGCTACTCAAATGCAGAAAAGACGTGCGCGCAAGGCGCCAAAGCTTGCCATAGCGCTGATTGCGACTGTGTGCGTGCTGACCGTGTCCGCTCTGGCCCTGGCCATCTCCCGCGTGGAGCTGGTGTCCACAGACATGGGCGACTACATCGAGGTGGATTTTCAGGCCACGGACGAGGATTATGTGGAGCTGGGCAACTGGTATCCCGGCGAGATACCGGAGGGCTACACCCTCAACTTCGTGTCCGACCCCGCCTATGACTATCAGACCATTCAGTTTGAAAACGAGGCCGGGAATTATATCATTCTGTCCGTCCAGGGCAACATCGAGGGCGGCCAGGTGGATCTGGACAATGTGACCGATACCCAGTCCGTCGCCGTAAACGACGAGGAGGGTGTCCTTTACACCACCGTCACAGAACAGCTGCTGTTCTGGACAGACGGAGCCAGAGGTCTGGGCTTTTCCCTGAAAACAGACGATGACGCCATAGACCTGACGGCCATGGCCGAAAGCGTGGAGGAGCTGGACGAGGCCCTGACGCCTACCCTGTCCAGCGGCTACAGCCAGGCGCTGGAGGACCTGGGAGACTATCAGATCACCCCGCCGGATGGCTATGAGCAGGCAACCTTCACCGCCTCCCCCCTGTCCAGCGGCGGCGGCTGGTACGCCTATGTGCGCTACACCTATGAAAACAGCAACCACGACGAGCTGGGCTTCAGCTACGAGAGCTACAATCTGACGGAGGACGCGGGGACAGGCGTGGAATTTGGAAACACCCCGGAATACGTTCTCTCCCTGCAAGCCGGGGGCAGCGGCTACACCGCCACAACCGTAAACGGTGGGCTGGCCGCCTATTATCCCATGGGCAACGACTTTTATGGTCTGTCCTGGGTGGACACGGAAAGCTGCCTTGTGTTCCTGCTCACCTCTGACACCCTGACCATGGAGGAGTTGGTGGAGATCGCAGAGACAATGACGCTGAACGGATAATATACAGCGGCAAATTTTTGGGACCGTATCGAACCCACAACGGTTTGATACGGTCCCTTGCTTATCATTGGCTTTTTATGTTTACTCCGGCTCCCGCTCATCCCCCATAAAGAACGCCGCCACCGTTCCCGGCCCGCAGCGGGCGGCGATGATGGTGCCGATATCAAAGACAGGGATATCCTTCACCCCTGGATAATGCTCCGCCAGCGCATCCCGGAAGGGCTGGGCAATATCCGGGCAGTTGGAGTGGCAGACCCAGAGCTTGCCGTCATAGTCCCGACCCTTCTGGATATGTTTGTCCATGGTCTCTATGGTGGTGCGGACGGCGTTGGCCCTGCCCCGCACCTTGTCATAGGCAATGATGCGCCCCCGGTCGTCCAGCCGCATGATGGGGCATATGTTCAAAATGGCGGCAATGGTGGCCGCAGGGCCGGACACCCTTCCGCTGCGCCGGAACACGGTCAGATCTGTGGAGAAGAACTGATGGTGCACCTTATTCCGGTTATCCAAAAGCCACTGCTCCGTCTCCTCGATGGTGCAGCCCCGGTCTCTCATATCCGCCGCCTCATCCACCAGCAGACCATAGCCGGAGGAGCTGCAAAGAGAGTCCACCACAACGATTTTTCGTTCAGGATATTCCTCCCGCAACTCCTCTGCCGCAAGAACCGCATTATTCACCGAGGCCGACATCCCGGAGCCGAAGGCCACATGGAGCAGATCGCCCTTTTCCAGCTGCTCCGCGAAGAAGTCCCGATACTGCTGGATATTCACCTGGCTGGTGGAAGGGAGCTTTCCCTCCGCCAGCATCTCATAAAACCTGGGGAGCGCCTGGGGGTCCCGTCCCATATCGTCCGGATATTCCTGTCCGTCCACGGTATAGGAATAAAATATCACCGGCACGTCCCGCTCCTCCATGTAGGAAAAGGGCACATCCACCGTAGACCCGCAGGTCAGGATAAATTTTCCGCGCATAGCCATACCTCCTGTTATGAACTCTTACAATGTTTTCCTTTTTGTATTATACACGAAAGGTTAAAATTTTGCTATACTTTGACGTTCTTTTCCGGCATTTTTTCATTTCAAAAGGGCTGACAAGAAATTCTCCTGCCTGAAATTAATTTTTGTGTCAATATCCGCTTGCGCAATTGGGTATTTATGATATAATACTAAAATAGGATAGGAAATGA